>JAGOSX010000013.1 GCA_018062065.1 Minisyncoccota bacterium
TCCATTTTAGATTTAGTTAAAAATCTCGAAGGTAAAATTTCACCAAAAGATTTGCAAGAATTAACTAGATAATTTTTTAAAAAATAAAATATATTTGCTGAGATATGCTGTTTTGGTAGGTATCGCGTGTTAATAGTAAATATTTTGAATTAAATTGAAAATTAAATATGCTGAGATAGCTCAGTTGGTAGAGCGCTCCCCTGAAGAGGGATAGGTCCCCAGTTCGAACCTGGGTCTCAGCACACTAAATCAAAAACTCCCGTAAGGGAGTTTTTGGTTTTTAAATAAAATAAATAAAACTTGCTTTATTTGGTTATTATGTTATAATTATAGTGAGTTCGGTGGCTCTTTGTAAAAAAATTGTGAAAAAAGTTTTGAATATATCTACTAGTATTTAAAACTTTTCTCACAATTTAAAACAGTAAAAAATGAAAAAATTTAAAATTATTATTTTGTTTGGAATTTTATTTTTCTTTGCTTCTTGTCAAGATGTAAAATTAAAACAATTTTGTTCAGAACTTTCTCAGGAATGCGAACTTCAAAAAGATTTTGCAATTATTAAAATATTACAAAATAATGGAAATGGAGTTGACGCATACGGAACACCACTTCACCCTGATGAATGGTATCTACATTCTACAAAATCAGGTGCTATCTTGCCGTTTGAGTGGGATGGAATGAACCCAGTAAGTGTAACTCCCCCTGAACTTCAAAAATTGTTAGCCGGAGAATTTCCAGTTTCAAATTTAAAGAGAATTAAAACATTCAAAACTGATACCATTATGAATTTTGCAATTTCAAGTAAGACTACAGGTGCTACTATACAAGTAATTACAAAAGTAGTATTACTGGAAACTGATGGATACTTCGATGTATTCTATGATGGTAAGGGAAGAAAAGTAACTTTTCTTTCCCAAAAGGAAACTGCTGAAAATCCTGTAATAGAGTAAGCATAAACAAAAAATAATTTAGATCATGAAAAAATTATTTCAAAGTAAACGAAATTTTACTATTGTAATGTTCCTTTTTTTGAGCTCTGTATTCCTTGCCAAATTCTACATGGTTGGCATTTCCCACAAAGGAGAAAAAATAGTGAGGTGTAGTAGTTTTACTTCTATTGTTGATGAAGATAATGATGGTAAAGCCGACTATGTACAAACTGCTTTTGGTACACGAATGGGATTTATAAATTATGTTCGTCCAGCAAATGAAATTGACCAGCAGAGATTTGATAACCAAAAGTAATTTTTCAAAAATTTTAGGTACGCACGATTTAACAAAATTGGAGTGCGTCTTTTCTTTTTGATGCTCCCGCCCCGCCCAAAAAACAAAATCCACCGTGCTTTATTAATCAAAAACTCCCTTATGGGAGTTTTTTTATATAGACTTAACTTTGATTACGTTCTTTTTGTCTTTATCTACCTTTTGGATTTTGATAGTTAGTAAGCCATGCTTTTCGGTAGCTTCTACGAGTTCAGGTTCAACTTCTTGCGGAAGGGAAATAGTACGAGAAAACTTACCCCAATAAAGTTCTTTGGTAAAGTAATTTTCATCATCTATATTATGATCATAATCTCTTTTACCTTTTATTACTATTACGTCGCGTGCAATAGTAAGATCTACATCATCAGGTTTAACTCCAGCTATCATAGTTTGAATTATTATATCTCTTGGAGTTTGATATACGTCAACAGCGAGTTCTGCCTCGTCGTTTTCTTCTTCGATCCAAGCATGCATCGGCTTCTTTGCATTTTCCTCGACTTCTACTTCTTCATTTTCTTCTTCTAATCTAATACTACCTGTTAATCTTTCAAAAAAACTTCTTTTTTTATTTGGTGCCATAAAATTTTTAATTAATTTCGCCACTCATTCTTCGTAATTTCTCAAAGAGTAGCATTATGATAATAGATACAACCCAAAGGAAAGCAAAAGTTTTCAAGAATTCACTTCCTTTATTATTAATTATAAAAAAATTAAAGACTGTATGCAAGGCAGTCGATACTATTAAACCTAAAATAAGATAATATTTTTTCAAAAAGTCATTCATATAGAAAGAAAGTCCGAGAGAAATACCGATAATACCGCTAGTTATACTGTGAAGTAAGGTTGAACCTAAGAACCTAAGTCCTCCTGTTAAAAGTCCAACAAAAGCTTCTCCTTCGGCAAAAGGTTTGATTAAAAAAAGTACGTTCTCAAGAGCAGCAAATCCGAGTCCCGCAGTTACGAGACAAATAGCGTAATCGATAGGCTTTTTAATGTAGTTTGTTTTGTAAATAATAACTAAAAATGCTAAATATTTTATGATTTCTTCGGCAAATGCCCAAAGAGTAAGTTCGAGATTATAATCTGAAATACGACTTTGAATAAATTTTTGAATTGGTATAGTAAAAATAACGCTAAGCATACTCACTATAAAAATCGCAGTCAAAACTTTCCTAGATTCTCCTTCTTTTGGTTCTTCTCTAAGCCAAAACCAAAGCCAAAGTAATGCAGGGAATACTCCTGTAACAAAAGCTAAGATTATAGTTTTAGGATCTTGAATCATATTGGCTTGCCCGACGAAGCGAGAGCGTAGGCGGGCCATTTTTCTACCATTAATAATTTATCTTTTTCTTGCTTGTGAATATTTTGCCAAATTTCTTCGGTGATGAAAGGCATAAAAGGGTGCATTATTTTAAGCAGAGTAATCAAATGAGTATAAAGTAGTATCTTCGCACTTTCACTATTAGTATTATTTTTGATTTTTTCTTTTGAGCGTTCGATTAGAATATCTGCAAAGGTATGCCAGAAGTAATGATAAACTTTATCAGCTACGATAGAGAATCGATATTCATTCATTTCGCGAGTAATTTCTTTTATTAAATTCTCTAATTCTTCATTAGATTTTTTATCTTCTTCATCAAGCAATTCTAAATTAATATTATCTTTATCTAAAGAAGAAGTTTGCTCGAGTACGAAACGAGTAGCGTTCCAGATTTTGTTTGCAAATTTTCCGTAAC
This sequence comes from Minisyncoccota bacterium, assembly GCA_018062065.1. Classification (GTDB taxonomy): domain Bacteria; phylum Patescibacteriota; class Minisyncoccia; order Phycocordibacterales; family UBA9973; genus UBA9973. The sequence continues at coordinate 3,000 of JAGOSX010000013.1, forward strand.
CGCGAATATCGTTCTCATCTAATTTTAAATCGTTACCTGGAGTATTGCCAACTATCATAGCCATACGCAAAGGATCGTTACCGTATTTTTCAATAATTGTAAGCGGATCGATAGCTTTTTCTCCGAGAGATTTACTCATCTTCTTGCCGTCAGCACTTCTTACCATACCGTGCAGATAAATAGTTTCAAAAGGATTTACTCCTAGTAAGTATTTAGACATTAAAATCATTCTCGCAATCCAGAAGAATAAAATATCATGCCCGGTTTCGATAACATTCGTAGGATGAAAAGTTTTTAAATCTTTCGTTTCTTCCGGCCAACCGAGAGTAGAGAAAGTCCAAAGTCCAGAAGAGAACCAAGTATCGAGAGTATCAGGATCTTGCTCCCAGTTTTCTAAATCTGCCGGAGGATTAATATCACAATATACTTGCCCTGAGCCTGTCGAAGGGTACCAAACTGGAATTTGATGCCCGTACCAGATTTGCCTAGAAATGCACCAGTCACGCAAATTTTCTATCCAGTGATAATATACTTTTACGAATCTATCAGGCAAGATTTTGATTTCTTCTTTTTCTAAAGGCTCGAGCATAAGCTCTTTAAGACTTTTACCTGCCTGTCCGGTAGGCAGGTTTTCTCGAGAAGGAATAGGTTTATTCACGTTTATGAACCATTGTAATTTAGGTAAAGGCTCAATAATTCCTCCAGTTCGTTCTGCAGTAGGAACGTTCTGATTTATTTCTTCTTCTTTTTCAAGTAAGTTTTGCTCTTTTAACCAAGTTACGATAACTTCTCGAGCTTCAGTAGTTTTCTTATTTAAAATATTTTCTCCACCGACAGTCATCTTAGCAAATTCATTAATAACTGGTTTTACTTCTAGATTATGTCTATTTGCAATTTCCCAGTCAGTTTGCGAATGCGCAGGAGTAACTCCGAGAGCTCCAGTCCCGAAATCTTTTTCAACTACGTCGTCGGCAATAATTTTAATATGAATAGGCACTCCACAAAATTCTAAATCATATTCGCGACCTATGTATTCTCGATATCTTTCATCATTCGGATTTACCGCTACGGCTACATCCCCAACTTTAGTTTCCGGACGAGTAGTCGAGATAGAGATAGGGAAGTCGGTAGAATATTTAAAAGTATAAAGCTTTGCTTTACGTTCTTCGTTTACTATCTCATCATCAGAAATAGTAGTTTGACCTTTTGGATCCCAGTTTACGATACGATAACCTCGATATATAAGTCCTTCGTCATACATCTTCTTGAATGCTGTACGAACTGCCAAACTTCTTTTTTCATCTAAGGTAAAAGCTTCTCGAGACCAGTCTAAGCTTGCTCCCATCTTTTTAGTTTGATTTACGATTTGATCATGAGAGTTGTCCGCAAATTCTTTTACTCGTTTCAAAAATTCTTCGCGTCCTAGGTCAGCTTTGCGGATTTTTTCTTTTTCTAAGATTTTTTCTACCTTGGATTGAGTTGCTATTGCTGCGTGATCAGTTCCCGGTAGCCAGAGAGTTTTATAGCCTTGCATACGTTTATAACGCACAAGTATGTCTTCTATAACGAGCATTAAAGCGTGCCCAGTATGTAAATTTCCAGTCACGTTCGGAGGAGGTAATACTATAGAGAAAGCGGGAGCATCGTCTTTGATTATTCCTTTTTCTACACAAATATCAGGATTAAAGAACCCAGACTCTTCCCAAAGTTTATAAATCTTGTCTTCGGTATCCTTCGGGTTATAAGGTTTTAAGAATTTCTCATTGATTTCCATATAGGAAATATTATATCATATTTTACTTTAACCTTAAATTGCCTTCGGCTTTTATATTGTTATATTTTTTTTCTGGGTTTTTTGAGTATTTTAGGTAGCCTGCGAGAGCTATCATTAGGGAATTATCTCCAGTTAATTTTAAAGTAGGGAATTTAGTTTCAACTCCGTAACCCTCAGTCATTTTTAAAATTTCTTTTTTGATATTTTTATTAGCTGATACTCCTCCCGCTACTATTAAGCTTTTTATTTTATATTTTTCGATTGCTTTTTTAGTTTTGTGCACTAAAGTTTCGGTTACGGCATTTTCGAATTCTAAAGCAATCGCGCGTTTTATATTTTCATCAATTTTAATATTTGCTTTTTTAAGATCACGGATTAGATAGAGAACCGCCGTCTTAAGTCCAGAAAAAGAAAAATTAAAATCTTTAGTATAAATCATCGGGCGAGGGAGTTTAATAGGGAAAGAAGAAAAAGTATTTTTAAAAGCACGAAAATTTGAAGCTTCAAATTTTCTCTGTCCGTCGCCGTCGCGACTTCCAAGGCTTTTCAAAATACTTTTTCTTCTTTCTTCTGCAAGGCGAGAAATCTCTGGACCGCCGGGGTAGGGTAATTCGAGCATACGAGCTACTTTATCATAAGCTTCACCAACTGCATCATCTACAGTCTCACCGATGATTTTGTATTTTCCAAAATCTTTAACTAATACGAGTTCAGTATGACCTCCGGAAATTAAGAGTGAAAGCATCGGGAGCATATTTTTATTTTCTAAAGGAATTTTAAAATTTTCTTTGATATCAGCAAAAACTGAAAGTATATGACCTTCCATATGATTTGCAGGTATTATCGGAACGTTCCATTTAGCGCTCAATTCTTTCGCGAAAACTATTCCAGTCCAAAGTGCAGGTTCGAGTCCAGGTCCAGAAGTCACCGTTATCAAATCTACCGGTTTTTTCAACTTGGTGGCTTCACCGCCAAGTTGCTTTAAAGCTTTCTCTAAAAGTATAGGTAAATTCTTGATATGTTCGCGTTTTGCGAGGGCAGGGTAAACCCCTCCGTATTCTTTATGAATTTCTACCTGAGAGGCGAGAGTATTAGCTAAAACCTCGAAATTTAAGCTTTTAGGAGTCTTTTTTGCCTTTAGGATACTTATGCCTGTTTCGTCACAACTTGTCTCTATTGCTAATATTTTCATCCTGTAGTGAATTTTCAAATTGTTTTGAAAAACTTTATTTGAAAACATAATTAAAACTAATAATAATCTTATATTTTATTCGAACCTATTATCCTATAATGATTTGAAAATCTACTACAGGATTCATATCGAAATATTATGATATTTATTGACTCTATTGTCAAATATATCTTAATTTGCTATACTAAAAACTGATTTGTTCACCATTAAATTTTTTGTAAATGATTGATAATTTTTTACTTTTTTTTGAAAAAATAGAAACCCTAGAAAGTGGTTTTGTTGTTTTGGTTTTAAACCGAAAAAATGTTAAACCAATTTTAATAGGTTTAGAAAAAAATAATTTTTCATTAGAAGTATTTCTTACTTTTTCTAAAAAAGAAGCTTCTGCTTTAGAAAATTTATTTTTTGATTTTCGAACTAAATATTCTTTAAAGCAAAGAGAAATTAACGTATTGCCTGAAGAATGGCAAAAAGTTATAAAAAACTTTGCTGATGAAGAAGCAAATTTCAAAGTCTTCAAAATTGAAGATTTAAAATGAAATATAGAAAGGAGCGCTTGAAAATTCAAGAACTCCTTTTTTTATTTTTGTGGTCAGGAATAATTTTGTTTTCGTCAAAACAAAATTTTCACGACCCTACCTCTCTTGTTTTTCTCCTGAAAAAACATAGCTCCGGCTCGCACAACTAAAAAATCTAGAACTGTCTAGTTTTTTTTACGTTGTGCGGGGTATAGGATTCGAACCTATCGCCTTGTCTACGTCAAAGACACGCTCTACTTCACCCCGTCAGATGTGAGCAGTACAGGATTCGAACCTGTGGCCTTGTCTACGTCAAAGACACGCTCTACCAACTGAGCTAACTGCTCATATCTGACGGGGCAAGAATGATCTTACCTATATTTCTAGCTTACATTTTTTCACTAATTCTTTCAAGTGCTAAGATAAAAGCACTGTTGCGTAAAGTAGTATTATTTTCTTTTGAGATATTAAATATTTTATTTGCTGAATCATCTAAGATTTCACGAAGCTTTTGATTTACTTCCTCTTCACTCCATTTTTCATTTTTCAAATTTTGATCCCATTCGAAATAAGATACAGTAACTCCGCCTGAATTCGCTAAAACGTCCGGAATAACTACGATATTTTTTTTAGTTAAGATTTCATCTGCTTCCGGAGTTAAAGGCCCGTTTGCTAATTCTAGGATTAATTTCGCTTTAATATTATTTGCATTTTTTTCAGTAATTTGATTTTCGAAAGCCGCAGGTATTAATACGTCGCATTCTAACTCTAAAAGTTCTTCGTTAGTTACATTTTTTGCACCCGGAAAATCTGCTAGACTTCCTTTTTCTTTTTTGTGATTTACTAATTCGTCAAAACTAAAACCTTCTTCTTTGTATATTCCGCCTTTTGAGTCCGAAACTGCGATAACCTTATGACCATCAGCTAAAAAACTTTTAATAGCAAAACTTCCTACGTTTCCAAATCCTTGCACCACGACGCGAGATTTCGGAGGTAGGTTTAGTTTATCTTCTAAAGCTTTAAAAGTATAAAAACCTCCGAGACCCGTAGCGCTTTCACGACCGAGCGAACCGCCGTTTTCTACTGGCTTACCGGTAAAAGTAGCTCGAGTTTTATCTCCAGTTAATTTCTCGTATTCGTCACTCATCCAATTCATTATTTCTCCTGTAGTATTTACGTCTGGAGCAGGTACGTCTTTATGAGGTCCGATAATATCATAAAATCTTTTTACCCAACCTCGAGAAAGTTTCTCTAATTCAGTTTTAGAAAGTTCTTTCGGGTTCACGGTTACTCCGCCTTTACCTCCTCCCATAGGTATTCCAGCCACCGCGCATTTAATAGTCATCCAAAATGCGAGAGCCTTTACCTCATTGATTTCTGTATCAGGGTGATAACGAATACCTCCTTTATAAGGGCCTAATGCGTCGTTATATTCTACGCGATAACCTTCAAAGAAACGAGTCTCTCCGTTATCCATAATTACTGGAATTTGAACTTTAATATCACGATTGGGATTTCTTAAACTTTCTATTAAATTTTTATTGAAGCTTTTAATCTTGATAACTTTATCAAGTTGAGCCATAGCATTTTGAAATGGATTTTGCATAATTTTATTTACCCTATCGCTTTAAAGTGACAGGATTTATTTAATTAATAATTTTTCTAAAGTTTCTAATTCTTGTTTAGTGTTCGGTTGCATTCCTTCTAAAATATTTGATATTGGCACTCCGGTGACTTTTTTACCTTGCTCAAAAGCTAGATGTATTAAATCAGTTAAATAATATTCTCCTTGAGCATTTTTATTTTGCAAACTATCTATATTTTTCCAAAGCCAATCTGCGTCGAATGCATACAAAGCCGGATTTACTTCTGTTATTTTGCGTTCTTCTTCGTCGGCGTCCTTGTATTCGACTATTTTCTCTACTTGATTATTTTGATCTCTTACTATTCTACCGAAGTTGATTAGTCCTGCTCTCCAATCTAGGAAATCAGGTAAGATTAAAGTTCCGATAGTAATAGTAGAATTTTCTTTTTCGTGAGTTTGAATTATATTTTCTATTGTTTCTTTGGAAACCAGAGGTTGATCCGTTGATAATACTAAAAGAGTTTTATAATTAGGATTAAGTACTTCTTTAGAACTTACTACTGCGTGACCAGTACCTAATTGTTCATTTTGAACTGCGTATTTGTGATGCTCGCCAATAATTTCCTTTACTCTTTCTTTTTTATGACCTATTACTATTACGGGTTTAATAGGTAAATGAATATTTTCTAAAGTATCTAAAATATGTTTTAAAAAAGGTTTACCTCGAAGCATTGCTAAAGCTTTAGGATCGTCGGACTCCATGCGTTTACCTTTGCCTGCTGCAAGTATTAATATTTGTATCTTTTCCATTTATATAATCTACTACTTTTTTTGATTTTGGGGAAGTGGGCAGGATTTATATATTTGGTATAATTTTTGTATGAAATTAAATTTATTGACTAAGACTTTTGCTTTGTATTCCAATCTGCGTTTGATCGAAATTAATAAAATCAAAAAAGAACCAGTAAAGGTTCAACAAGATTTTCTCTCTGAGTTACTCAATAAAGTTAAGGATACTGAATATGGGCGAAAGTACAATTTTGAAAATATTAAAACCCTAGAAGACTTTCAAAGAATAGTACCTATAGTTACTTATGAAGATCTCGCTCCGTATATCGAACGCATGATGCAAGGGGAAGAGAATATCCTATGCTCAGGATTAGTAGAAAATTTCTCTAAATCTTCGGGCACTACGGCTAGAAGTAAATTTTTACCTGTAAGTGAAGAAATCCTTGAAACGACAGTAAAAGGTGGTCAAGATCAACTTATTTTCTATCTTAAAAATAATCCTGCAAGTAGCGTTCTCGAAGGTAAAACTATTTTTCTTGGAGGTAGTTTAGATAAAATCAAAGATAATCCTGAAATTTATGCTGGGGATGTATCAGCAATACTTATGCATGAATTACCAACTTTTTGGCAATATTTTCGCAAGCCGAGTTTAGAAATAGCAACAATGCAAAACTACGAAGAAAAAATAGAACGCATTATCGAAGAAACCGTAGATGAAGATATTCGTTCTTTGGCGGGAACTCCGACTTGGACTTTAGCTTTGATTAATAAAATAGTTGAAAAGAAAAAAGTTAAAAATATTTTAGAGGTTTGGCCTAACCTCGAAATCTTTTTTCATGGAGCAGTTTCCTTCACTCCTTATCGCGAAATTTTCAAGCAAATGATTCCTAGCGAAAATATGCACTATATAGAAATCTATAATGCATCTGAAGGTTTTATTGCAGTGCAAGACGATCTTACTAAAAACAGTGAACTGTGGCTAGCACCGGACTATGGAATATTTTATGAATTTATACCTATGAGTGAATACGGTAAAGAAAATCCGAAAGTTTATACTATGGCCGACGTTAAAGTGGGCGAGAACTATGCGCTCATTATGACTAATAACTCTGGGCTTTATCGGTATGTTATCGGAGATACCGTAAGCTTCACTACGCTTTTCCCTCATCGGATTAAAATCACTGGACGTACAAAGCATTTCATAAATGCTTTTGGAGAAGAAGTCCTCGTTCATAATACTGACGAAGCTTTACGAATAACTTGCGAGAAGACGAATTCAAATATTGCGGATTATACTGCAGCCCCAATATTTATGAAAGAGAGCGAAGGTGGAGGGCATGAATGGATAGTTGAATTTATTAAAGAGCCGGAGAATTTAGAAAACTTTATAGACATATTAGATTCTACTCTGCGAAGTCTTAATTCGGATTATGATGCGAAAAGAAAAGGGGATATAGTTTTGAAAAAATTAACTTTGCATAAAGCCCCAAGTGGAAGCTTTTATAATTGGATGAAGTCGAGAGGTAAACTTGGCGGGCAAAATAAAGTCCCTCGTTTATCCAACAGTCGCGAATACGTCGAAAGCATTTTAGAATTTTTGAAACCCTAATCAGTCTCGACTGGCGGGGTAAATAAAAATGAAATTTAATTTTGAACAACCTAATAATTCCCGTAGAAAATTTATTCAACAACTCGCTGTTTTAGGAGGGTCTTTGTTTTTACCTAAATTAGCCAAATCGGAAGAAATAAAAAATAATGAGAATATAGAAAAACTTTGTATTAATTCTAGAGAAGTTTGGGACACTAAATGGAAAGAAATTAAAAAACAATATGAAATACCTTTAGGGGGAGAGTTTAGTGTAAAGGTAGGAGGAAAAGATTATCAAAAATTTGCTAGCGCTTTATCTTATACTAAACACGAAAATAAAGAATTAAAAGAAGTTTATAAAAGGATTGTAATCCATCATTCTGCATTAGAGTCAAAGAAAAATATTTTAGAAGAAGTTGAAGGAGTTAGAGATTTTCATCTTGGTAAAAGAGAATTTGATGATATTGCTTATCATTTTTTGATTGGTAAAAATGGTGAAATTTTTGAAGGTCGTCCGATAGATAGGCTTGGTTCTAACGCTGGTTTTACTAAAGAATCTGAAGATTATTTTAAAAAGTATTTACCTGAAAAAGCTAAAGATTTAAAACCAAGTGAGGAGGGTTATGAAGAAAGATTAATTCATTACAAAAAAGCAATACGACAAGATCCTGATTATGGGTCTATAGGTATTGTGGTTTTAGGTAATTTTGAAACAGAGGATAAACCTACAGAAATACAACTAGAATCTTTAAAAAATCTTTTGAATTATTTAAAGGGTCAATATCAAATTCCTAAAGATAATATGATTTTCCATAATGAAGTTAAAGAAAAAGTAGTTAAGGCTTCTGGCAAGAGTTTAGCTAGTTCTATTACAGCTTGCCCAGGCAAGAATTTAGCAAAAGCTTTTCCAGGAGTTCGAGAAAATTTAATTCCAGATAGCGAGGAAGCTTTATGCAAAAATGTTTTAATAGAAAATTAAAAAGCGCGGCTCGAGATAAATCTCTTCGCCGCGCCCAACTAACTATAGAGGTTCTATTAAATCTTATTTTGGAACAAAATGTTCCAACACCCACTTGGGTGTGTTTTCAAAAATTTGCTCCTTGGTTTTTTTTGACAAAAAAGATAATGCTTTGATGCATGTTTCGTGATTTTCTTTTTCGTCTGCTCCATGCACAGAGCATAAATATTCCTGTTCACCATTTTTAATGTAGAAAATACCATACAATGGCATATGGGGTTTTTTAAAGGAGGTTTCGGCGAATATATGTTCTGCAACTTCAAACTTATTCAGATTTATTTCGTCAATCCCATCTTCAGCTTTACCAATGTACTTTGTAAAAAGGAATTGGTTTTCCATTGTCTCTTTGATTATTATATGTAAACCTTCTATGTTTTGTTCGGTTAGATAATTAATTAAAAAGTTTTCCAAGTTAACCATGTTGGTATTGATTATGTTCATTGTTTAAAAGATTTTTATTGTGAGGTACAAAATATCCTTTAATTTTTAACATTTTATAGTATTTTAGTCAAGTTGATAAAGTGTATTTTTAGGTTTAACCTTAATATGAGAAAAATAGTTGTTTAACAATAAAATCTTTTAAAATGAAAGCATTTTTAGAAATTGATAGAAAAAACTTTTTCATAGGTTTAGAAAAAAAAGATTTTTCATTCTTAGAAAATTTTGAAAACTTTAAAGTAGATTTATATATCTTGAATTCTAAGGAAGTTCATTATATAGATAAAACAAATTTATTTTTAAAAGTCATGAATGATCATGACTTGGTTGAAAAGGACCGTCATGCAAAAAATCAATTTCGTTATTTGTTTAACGAGCAGGATTTAAAGATGTTAATGAATATTATCATAGAAAAAGGAATTTTTTCTTATGAAATTATTATTTCTTTACACACTTTTCATTATATAACTAATGAATTATATAAATCTGAAAAGCCATTAAAAGTAAAATTTTTAGAGGATTCTTTCGTAGAATTTTCTATTTTTGATGAAAATGTAAGAAAATTTTTAGATCCCGAAAATCAATATAATAAAATAGGGTTATGAATTTAACCCTTTTTTTATTATCTCTAACCTTTGCATTTTTTTAAAGAATGTTATAATATATTTATTATAGTTAGTTTTAATACGGCCCCATCGTCTAACGGTTAGGACACCGGGTTTTCAATCCGATAATCAGAGTTCGATTCTCTGTGGGGTCACATAAAGCAACAAAGCGGTTTTCAAAGCACTCAAACCCTTTTTTGCACTTATAATTCAACGTATTTTGAGAAATAGAGAGTTCTGAAAAGATAACTCGTATAATTTTCTCTTTTTCGTGTGGATTAGCAAACTTATAATATGGAATAACGTTTTTTACAAGTTCTGAAAGTTTTTGTATCTCTTTCATTGTCTCGTGCATTGCTATGTCAGATGACTGTTCTTGATTTTGTAGAATTGTAAGTTCTGAATTAAGTTTTGTTTCTTCTTCCATCAATCCTTCTGGTGTGTATACTCCAGTTTTTAATAGTGAAAGTTTATTTGAACGTATATATGCGAGGT
>JAGOSX010000002.1:0-6422 GCA_018062065.1 Minisyncoccota bacterium
GCGGAGGGTGGGAGATTCGAACTCCCGATGCCCGTAAAGACATACAGACTTTCCAGGTCTGCGCACTAGACCGCTATGCGAACCCTCCAATATATTAAATTTACATTATTTTAACAAAAAAGAAAGAGTGATATAATATAAATATGGAAAATAATGACCCTTTTAATAAAAAACCAATTAAACCTCAAAATCCTTTTGACAAGCCCAGTCAAAAACCTAATGATGATTATAAAAAACTTAAGGATTCAATTGAAAACTTTTCAGGAACTCCAAGAAAAAATTTAGGTATAAATTTAGAAAACTTTGAACCCGAAGATCAAGACGTATTAATAAAATTAATTGAAGTATTAAAAGATCGTTATACCGATCAAGAAGTAATCGATCATATTTTTGAATTAACGAATTGTTCAGAAAGTGCTATACAAGTATTTAAATTACTGAATGGTGTCAATGGCGAATCAATTCATACCGAAGAAGAAATAGCAGAAATAATTTATAATGAGAAAACCGACAAGAAAGGTATCTCAATTTCACGTGTTAAACAACTTAGAGATCAAGTAGAACGTGCTATCTGGAGAAAAGAAATTTTAGAATATATAAAAACCCTTTATTAATTAGTATGTTAACAAAAAGTAAGGGAATGCTATAATATAAGTATGGAAAACCTTTTACATTCAGAAATATTTTTCTTTATTTCAAGTATTTCTTTTATATTATTAACTATACTTTTATCTATAGCTGTATTTTATATTATTTCAATTTTAAGAGATTTTAAATCTGTTTCTAAAAAGATAAAAAGCGGAGCGGATTATGCTGGAGAGCACGTAGAAGAATTAGCAAAAAATTTAGAAGAAAGTGCAATTTATAAATTTATTTTTGGTAAGAAAAGAAAAACTAAAAGTAAAAAATAATTATTAATTTTAAAAAAATTTATGAAGAAAAAAACAACAAAGAAGGGAAGTACAAGTAGTAAAATTAAAAAGGGAGTAGCTTTAGGAGTAGTTAGTGCTTTAGCTTATGAATTTATGGGTCCAGACGGCAAGAAAAATAGAGCTAAAGCTATGAAGATGGGTAAAGAATTAAAAGATGAAGCTATGGAAGTCTTCGAAGATGTAAAAGATGCAGTAATGCCTACTTATAACAAGATTAAAAAGGAAGTAAATAAAATAGATAAAAAAGATATTAAAAATAAAATCAAAGAAGTAAAGAAAGAAGCGAAAGGTGTAGTTAAGTCGGTAAAGAAAAATGTTAAAACTTTAGTTAAAGAAGTTAAAGGTAAAAATACAAAAAAGAAGAAATAAATGCAAAAATTTTATTTAATAAATAAAAAAATTGGCGAAACCCCTCTAGAAGCTCTAGAGGTTTTTCGTAATAAGAAAAAGATTGATCCGCAAGTTCCGATGACTTATGCTGGGCGACTTGACCCTATGGCTTCAGGTTTACTTTTGATTTTAGTTGGAGAGGAATGTAAGAATAAAGAGAAATATTTAGGTCTTGATAAAGAATATGAATTTCAAGTTTTGTTTGGTTTTTCTACTGATACTTATGATATTTTAGGGAAAGTTACAAAGGTTTCACCTTTACAATTTTTTTTAAAAGAAGATTTAGAGAAATTAATAAAGAAAATTTTAAAAAACTTTAAAGGCAAAATCATTCAGAAATACCCGATTTATTCTTCTAAAACTGTAGATGGTAAACCTCTTTTTACTTATGCGAGAAGTGAAAAAGATGTAGAAATTCCAGAGCGAGAAGTTAATATTAAATCTTTAAAATTCTTAAACCTTAAAAAGGTTTCTTCTCAAAAAATCTTAAAAGATATAGAAGGTAGAATAGCGAAGGTAAAAGGTGACTTTAGGCAAAAAGATATATTAAAGATATGGCAGAAAAACTTAAAGAAGAAAAATAATTTTTATATTGGATATTTTAAGGTTCGTTGTAGTAGCGGAACTTATGTTCGTAGTATTGCAAATACTTTAGGGGAAAATATAATTATGCCAACTTTGGCTTTTAATATTAAAAGAGTCAAAGTAGGTAAATTTAAGCTTTAATTTATTACTTAAAAATGCTAGAATTGTTTCTATGTTATCAAGTATTTTAATTGTTGTAGGTTTAGTATTATTTGAGACAATTTCGTCTGTAGATAATGCTATTATAAATGCTGAAGTCTTAAATACAATGGGTGCGAAAGCTCGTCGTTGGTTTTTGACTTGGGGTATGTTTATTGCTGTATTTTTAGTACGTGGACTTTTACCTTTCGGTATTATTTGGGCTTTTAATAGTAAACTCTCTCCGTATCAAGTTTTATCTGCCGCTTGGAGCTCTGATCCTTTAGTGCAAGCTTCAATAGAAAAATCTGCCCCAATATTACTTATTGCCGGAGGGGTTTTTCTTTTATTTTTATTTTTGCACTGGCTTTTCTTAGAAGATAAAAAACTCGGTCTACCTAGAACTGAAAAATTCTTTATGTCTAAGGGGGTTTGGTTTTATGCTTGTGTGTCTTTGTTGCTCGCAGTTATTACTTGGTTTGCTTTGAAGGAAAATAGCATGATGGGCTTCGGTGCAGTCGTCGGTTCTACTTTATTTTTTATTACGCATGGTTTTAAACAAAATGCTGAAGAACAAGAAAAGAAATTACTCGGTTCTGCTCAATCTGATTTGAGCAAACTTTTCTTTCTTGAAATTATCGATACGACTTTTTCTATAGATGGAGTTCTCGGAGCTTTTGCTTTTACTTTATCTATACCTCTCATACTTATTGGTAATGGTATTGGAGCTTTCGTGGTTCGTGAACTAACTTTACGTAATATTGAAAGAATTAAAAAATATGTATATTTAAAAAATGGAGCTATGTATTCTATTTTAGTTTTAGGAACAGTTATGACTTTGCATGCTTTTGGTGTTCATATACCTGAATACGTATCTCCACTTTCAACTTTTATAATTATTGGATATTTCTTCTGGAAATCTAAAAAGGCAATTACCTTAGAATTAGCTTAATTTTAAAACCTCCTTTTGTGGGAGGTTTTTTGATATAATTACTTTATGTCTTTATTTGATGAACAATATAAAAAGTTAAATGCTTTGCAGAAGGATGCTGTAGACTCTATTGAAGGGCCGGTTATGGTTGTTGCTGGGCCGGGTACTGGCAAGACTGAAATCTTGACTTTGCGTATTGGTAATATTTTAAAGAAAACTGATACTAATCCGGATTCAATACTTTGCCTTACTTTTACTCGTTCTGGAGTTCGAGCTATGAAAAAACGTTTGTCTTTGTATATTGGTAAAGATGCAGACAAAGTTAAAATTTCTACTTTTCACTCTTTTGCTATTGAAATAGTTCTTAAATATTATGAATTGTTGGGTTTTATAAATTTACCAAAGTTGATTGAAGAAGAAGAGATTGTTTTTTTAATTGATGATATTTTAGAGAGTGAGTCTTGGAATTATTTGCGTCCTCGTAATAATCCACAGATGTATTTCAGTGATCTCAAAAGCTTATTTTCTATTTTAAAAAGAGAACGTATTACAGTAGATGAATTTGAAAATCAAATTCTAAATGATATTAAATTTTTAGAAAACGATGAAAGTAGTATTTCTTCTCGGGGTGAGAGTAAAGGTAAACTTAAAAAAGAAGTAGAAGCTAAAATTGAGAGTTTGAGAAAAACTTTAGAAGTAGTAGCTTTTTATCGTATTTACGAAGAACGTAAAAAAGAATATGCTTTGATGGATTATGATGATGTTTTAGAATATATCGTAACATTAGTTTTAAATCATGAAGACGCTAGAGCCGATATTTATGAAAATTATCAATACGTTTTAGTTGACGAGCATCAAGATTCAAGCGGAATTCAAAATAGTTTTTTGAAAGCAGTTTGGAGAGAAATAGAAAGTCCAAATATTTTTGTAGTAGGAGATGATAGGCAACTCATTTATGCTTTTTCTGGAGCAAAGCTTAACTATTTTGAAGAATTCGCAAATTATTTTGGTAAAACTAAACTCATTACTTTAGTTGATAATTATCGTTCGACTGAAAAGATTTTAGATTTAGCTCACAACTTACTTCAAAGTACTCTCTCAAAAGAAAAATTAAAAAGTAATAATGGTAATGGCGAAAAGTCTATTTTAAGAGAATATAACTATGATAGAGATGAAATCTTAGGAGCTGGGCTTTATTTCAAAAAGCTTTTAGATAAAGGGGAAAGTCCTTCTGAAATGGCGATTTTAGTACCTAAGAATTATCATGTGACGAACGCTATTTCTATCCTCGAGTCTTTGAATTTACCAGTTGTAAATAATGATAATAAATCTTTATTCAATTTAAATAAAACAGATTCTTTTTTACGTATTTTAAATATTTTAAATAATCCCTTCGATCATATTTCTATATCTTTAGCTTTGCTTGATAAAACTTCTAAAATTCCATTTCTCGAAGCTCACAAATTCCTAGAAGAAAATAAAAATAAGAATTTTAATTTAGAAACATTAATAAATTATAATAAAAACTCCGGTACGCTTTTCGGTTCGCAAAACAGTATTTTATCGTTTGGTAATAATTTATTTTTACTTTTAAATCAGAAAGGTGATAAATTATCTCATTTAATTTCTGAAGTGGGGAATCAGTTTTATATAAATAATTCTATTAACCATGAAGATTTATTAGAAAACGTAGAACTCGTTAGAACTTTTATTCACCTTGCTTTGCTTTTCGAAACTAAAAAAATCAATCCGAGTTTAGGGGAATTTATAGAATATCTTTTAAGATTAAAGCAGTATAAAAATCACATAGCAGTTGCGACTCTAAATAAAGGCAAAGGTATTGAAGTTATGACTTTGCACAAGTCGAAAGGTTTAGAATATAAATACGTTTGGATTGCACATATGAATGAAGAAACTGTTATGTCAGAAAAACGTAATCCTTTTACATTACCAGAATACGTCAAAGAACGTTTAGCTAAGAGAAATATTGAAGACGCTAAACGCGAACTTTACGTAGCTATTACTCGTGCGCGTGAATTTTGTAATATTTCTTATTCTGCTTTTGACCTCAAAGGCAGTGAACTTACTTTATCTGGAATTATTAAAGATTTAGATGAAGTGCATTTTAGTAAAAAAGATAAAAATGAAAATGAAGAAGAATTATTAAACAACGATATTAACGGAGCAAAGATTTTCACTTCTAGTATTTTTGATATAGTAAATAAACCGGAAAACTCTGAGATTTTAGATGATTTAAATAATTTTGTTAAAGAGAATTATAAAGATATTAAAGTTTCGGTTTCGCTTTTAAATAACTTTTTCGAATGTCCTTTTAAATGGTATTTTAGAAATTTTTTGAAATTACCTGAAGTGAAAAGTAGTTCGCTCGCACTCGGTAGTAGCGTACACAATACTATTGAATTTATTCTTAAAAATCAAAAAATCCCTAATGAAAAAGTTATCAAAGATTTTATTAAAGAAAGTTTACAAAAAGAAGGAGTTAATAATCTTAAAGATTTAAATCGCTTAGACAAAGAAGCTTTTAGTATTATTGAAAATTGGATACAAGATTTTTATCCAAATTTGAGAGAGACTTTTCAGTCTGAGAGATCTCTTTCTTTGCGAGAGAAAGATTTAGATATTTTGATTTATGGTAAACTTGATTTGACTGAGCGTTTAGAAGACGGTTCAATAATTATTACAGATTTTAAAACTGGAAAACCTAAAACTAAAAATGAAATTGAAAAGTTTGATGAAGAAGGACGTATGTCTCCTTATATGCGTCAGCTCGCTATGTATTCGTATTTAGTACGTGATGCAGAGAAGGGTAGTAACGTCGAGCTTTCTAAATTATTTTTCCTTGAAGCCGATCCGAAAGATAAAAATAAAGTTTATCAAACTTGTATAAACGAAGAGCAAATCGATTTACTTAAAAGAGATATTTCTGATTATGTAGAATCTTTAGAAAACTCGAGTTGGTTAGAGAGGAAGTGTAATTTTAAACCTTTCGGCGGTAAAAACGAACCTTGCCCTCATTGCACTTTAGTGAAGAATATATTTTTGAAATAAAATACGGCACCTTTTGAGTGCCGTTAAGTTTTTTTGAGATATTTTTATAAGTTTTTTAAGGTAACCAATCTTATTGTAAATTTTTTTACAAATCAAAAACTTTTAATTTTATCTCCCAATTATAATCAATGAACTTCGTTATTTTTTGTGCAGGTACTTAGATGTTTCAGTTCCCTGCAGGGCTAAAGAATTTAGATATTACAGGTCGCTTGCACCTCCTTCTAACTTATCGCAGCTTGCCACGCTTATTATTGCCGATTAAAAAATAACTTAAAAACTCTATTAAACTTAACCTATTAATTTTTATAAGTCAATTTCTTGCAAATATAGGGTTTTGGGGTTATATTTTATATATTAAATATGCATAAAAAGGTAAA
>JAGOSX010000002.1:6522-47130 GCA_018062065.1 Minisyncoccota bacterium
GTTATCGATATGCGTAATATGTACGAAGCCGCAATAGGGCATTTCGAAAATGCAAAACTTATGAATGTTGATACTTTCAGAGAGCAGTTAGCGAAAGTTACCGACATGTTCAAAGATAAAAAGGATGAAGAAGTACTGCTATATTGTACTGGAGGAATTCGTTGCGAGAAAGCTTCGGCTTGGATGAAGCATAATGGGTTCAAGAATGTGAAGCATATCAAGGGAGGAATTATAGATTATGCTCATCAAGTTAAAGCTAAAGGTTTGCAAAATAAATTCAAAGGTAAAAATTTCGTTTTTGATGAGAGGTTAGGAGAAAGAATAGGGGACGAGATTATTTCGTATTGCCAAGTTTGTGAGAAGACTAAGTGCGACGACTATATGCATTGCAAAAATACTTCTTGTCATGTTTTATTTATTTGTTGTAAAGATTGCGAGACTAAGCTTTCCGGATACTGTAGCAAGATTTGTCATATCTGTGATAAATTCCCAAAGAAAGTTAATCAATTCTTGGTAGGCAAAAGCAAGCAAAATCACGAAAAGCAATTTAAGAAAAATTATAAGCGATAAATTTTTATTATGGAAAATATAAACAGAAGAGAATTTATAAAGAAAGTTGGATTAGGTATTGGTGCAACTTTAATTCCTAAAGAATTATCCGCTTTAAAAGAAAATAAAGAATCTTTAAATAAATATACTGAATTTAAACCTACTAGAGAAAAATTTAAAAATGGTGAATTTGTTTATTCTGTTGAATCAGAAGGTTCAAGAGTTGGAGAATTTTGGCCTGTTAAAGGAATAAATTTAGTTACCAAAGAAACAGATCCTCAAATATTCAGTGGTGATTTATCTGATATTAACACAAATTTGAAAGGCGTAGCTACTGCTCCAGACGGCATGAGCGCTGGTTCGCTAGGTAACTATAAAATGGAAGGTAAAAGTCTCTCTAATGGTAGAGAATGTGGAGATGGAAATATTCCAAACTATGGAATAGTTTTAGTTAAAAAAGGTTTTGATATAACATTTACTCATAAAAAAGAAATTTTAGACTTTCAAAATTTTTACAATGAAGCGAAAAATAATAAAAATACTTTATTCTTTTTACCAAGTATTTATCGTAATGGTAATTTTCTAGATTCAAAAAATTTTATAGATAAAATTTTAATTAGAAGAGAAAATCCTAATAATGCTACTCAAATAGGTGTAATTCTTTTTGACTCACCTATATCAGGTAACGATGCTAGAGAAATAGTTTTAGGGTTGGACAGAAATGATCAACAAGGAAAATCTATTTCAAAAACGACTCATATATATGTTTTAGATGGTGGTCCGAATTGGGGAGGTAGTTTAAAAGAAGTTTATAGAGACAATCAAAAAACCCCTGAATTAATAGAAAAAGGAACAAGGGACCCTGAAGTTGTTACTAATTATTTAGTTTTTTATTAATTTAAAAACCACTTTCTAGAAAGTGGTTTTTAAATTTATCTTACTACTGCGTTGAATTTTATAGTTGTTTCTTCCTCTACTTTTTTGTGAAGGGTATCTATTTCTTCACTTGTTAGTGTTCTTTCGATTGATCGATAAACAATATGAAAAGCATAACTCATTTTATCCGCTCCGAATTTAGCGTCATTTTCGTATTTATCCATAAGACTAATCTCTTCTACTAAATCTCCCGCAAGTTCACGTACTAAGTCGAAATAATCATTCGGTACAAAAGTTTTCGGTACGATAAACGATATATCACGAGTTATAGGAGGGAACTTTGAAACCTCTACGAATTTTTGACCTAAATGAAGTTGCTTGGTTACTCGTTCATCATCACTCCAAAGTAAACGTATATCTGGTAAATCCATACTGATAATAGCGAGTCTTTCAAGTCCGAATCCGAAAGCCCAATTACTCCATTCGTTCGGATTAAGTCCCAAGTTTTCAATAATCTTATTAGTCATAATTCCGCAACCGAGTACTTCGATCCATCTTCCACCGATTTCAACTTCCATCTCGAGTGAAGGATCAGTATAAGGGAAAGTGTCTTTGTTAAAACGGTATTTGATATTTTCTCCGAAAATAGCTTTCGCAATATTTGCTAAAACGTTTTGCAAATCATCAATCGTAACTTCCTTAACATTTTTAGGTATTAGGAATCCTCCGTCCATTTGATGAAAAACGTTCATATGATTTCTATCGATTTCATCTTTACGATAAACTTTTCCAAAAGAAAAGAACCCCAAAGTTTCTTTGTTAGCTAATTTCTTTTTGATTTCTTCTTGAGTCAAATAGTAATACCACATCACAGTAGTATGCGGACGCAATATGTGAGATTTATCTAAGAAATAAGTATCACTCGCTTTGCGTGCAACGTGATCTGGAGCAAAATCATAAAGATCAAAAGTTATTTCAGTTGTTACTATTTCTGGAGATTTAATAATATCAAAATCTTTAAAATCCTCTATAGCTAAAATACGGTTTACAATTTCTCGTATAGGTGAACCATCTTTTCTAGATAGGTCATCCATGCTTAAGTATTTCTTCATTCGTAAAGCTTCAGTATCAGTTCTTTGATTAAGATTAGCTAATAATTCTTCTTCATTATTAAGTTTAATATTGTATTCCATCTTTTAAATATAATGAAAAATTAAGGAAAAGTAAACCCCGCACCAAAAAATTCTTCGAATTTTTTGGTGCGGGGTAAAGGCTAATCGAATTGTAGCTTTAGGAAATTTTTGCTATAATATACTAATATGGCAAAGGAAAAAGAAACTAAAAAGGGTAAAGAAGGTTCTTATGGAGCTGATCAAATTTCGGTCCTAGAAGGGCTAGAGCCGGTACGTAAGCGTCCAGGAATGTATATTGGTACAACAGGTCCAGACGGACTTCATCATCTAGTTTGGGAAATCTTTGATAACTCTCGCGATGAGGCTATGGGAGGATATTGTAATGATATTGAAATTACTTTGTTACCCGGTAATACTATCCGCGTAGTTGATAACGGACGTGGAATTCCAGTTGACGTTCATAGTAAAACTAAAGTTTCTGCACTTGAGACTGTTATGACGACTCTGCATGCCGGAGGTAAATTCGGAGGGGAAGGATCGGGATATAAAGTTTCAGGAGGACTTCACGGAGTAGGTGCTTCGGTAGTGAATGCACTTTCTATTTTCTGTAAAGCAGTAGTTCATCGGGACGGAGGAATTCATATGCAAGAATATAGTCAAGGTAAGAAAAAGGGTGCTGTAAAAAAGATAGGAACTTCAAAAGCTCACGGAACTATTATTACTTTTACTCCTGATGAAGAAATATTCGGTAAAATAGTTTTTGATTGGAATACTATCGTGAATCATCTCCGTCAGCAAGCTTATCTAGTACGAGGACTTCGTATTTCTATTATTGATGCGCGTGAGATGGATGCGGATATGCTAGTAAACAGCAAAAGCTCTAAATTTAATTTAGATGAAATAACTTATTTTAGAGAACTAGGTTTTGAAGTTCCTTCTATTACTTATTATTTCGAAGGAGGACTTATGTCTCTCGTAAAGTATTACAACAAATTCCAAAAAGCAGTTCAAAATAATATTTTTTATATTGAGAAAGAAGTTGATGGAGTTGTAGTTGAGATTGCGTTGCAATACGTTGATGATATCGTAGATCGTATCGTAGCTTTTGCAAACAATATTTATACTCCTCAAGGAGGAACTCACGTCACCGGTTTTAAAACTGCTCTAACTCGTACGCTAAATACTTACTGCAAGAAAAATGAAATGATGAAAGAGTCCGAAGGTGGATTTACTGGAGAAGACGTACTCGAAGGTTTGACTGCTGTTATATCCGTAAAACTTCCTGAAATTCAATTTGAAGGTCAAACTAAAGCAAAATTAGGAAGTATGGAAGCTCAAGGTGCTACTGCTACTGTTTTCGGAGAAGCTTTCGCAGCTTTCTTAGAAGAGAATCCAGATGACGCAAAAGTTATAATCAATAAATCCATCCTAGCACTCAAAGCTCGTAAAGCCGCTAAAGCCGCGAAGGACTCAGTTCTCCGTAAGGGAGCACTCGAAGGTATGACTTTGCCTGGAAAGCTTGCAGATTGCCAAAGTAAAAGTGCAGAAGAATCTGAAATCTTCATCGTAGAGGGAGACTCTGCGGGAGGTTCAGGCAAGCAAGGTCGCGATCGACGCACTCAAGCAATTTTGCCACTTCGTGGAAAAATCTTAAACGTAGAACGTGCACGTATCGATAAAATGCTAGCTTCGAAAGAAGTTCGCGCTCTCGTTATCGCTATGGGAACTTCTATTGGGGATACTTTTGATATTGAGAAAATTCGTTATCATAAAATAATTATCGCAACTGATGCTGACGTTGACGGAAGTCATATTCGTACTTTGCTCCTTACTTTATTCTATCGTTACTTTAGACCTGTGCTTGATGCTGGGTACGTATATATAGCGCAACCTCCACTTTATAAAATTAAAAAAGGTAAAGAAATTTATTATGCTTATTCTGATGAAGAGAGAAATAAAATTATCGGTAAAGAAGTAGACCTTGCCGAAATCCAAAACGAAGAAGACGAGGTTCGTGAAGAAGAAACCGAAGAAGAAGTAAAAGTTAAAGCTGGCAAATTCCACATTCAAAGATATAAAGGTCTCGGAGAAATGAACCCTGAAGAATTGTGGGAAACTACTATGGATCCTAAACGTCGCGTACTTAAGAGGGTAGATATAGCTGACGCCGAAGAAGCTAATAAAGTTTTCGATATCCTCATGGGCTCCGAAGTTCCCCCTCGTAAATCTTTCATTCAAAGTAACGCAAAACTCGCTGAGATTGATATATAAAACTCAAACTAAAAACCTCTCATTTGAGAGGTTTTTAGTTTAATTCAAAGTTTTATTTTTGATTTCTTCTTTTATTTTTAAGATAAAATCTTCAATAGTCATTTCTTTTTTGTCTGTACGACTTTCTATTGTTAAGTTTCCACTTTCGAGTTCTTTATCTCCTAGTACTATAACGTAAGGAACTTTTTGAGCTTTAGCTCCATTTATTCTTTTACCTAAAGATTCATCTTCATTTTTTAATTCCACTCTTATACCTTCTTTTTTTAAGGTATCGAAAATTTCTTTTGCTTTTTCATTATGATTCTCTCTCACTGGTACTATTGAAACTTGCACAGGGGAAAGCCAGGTAGGGAAAGCCCCAGCGTAGTGTTCTATCATTACACCCATAAATCTTTCAGTAGAGCCTAAAATTGCACGGTGAATAACCACTGGGCGAACTTTATTACCTTGATTATTCATATATTCTAATTCAAAACGTTCAGGTAAATTAAAGTCGAGTTGCACAGTAGAAAGTTGCCATTGTCGTCCTATAGCATCTTTAAACATAAAGTCTAATTTTGGTCCATAGAAAGCAGCCTCATCTTCAGCTTCTTCATATTTCCAACCAGTCTTTTTAACTACGTCACGGAGAGCATTTTCTGCTGTTTCCCAAACTTCGTCAGATCCCAAATACTTACTTTTATTTTTTGAATCTCGAAGGGAAATACGAACATAAAAATCATCTAAACCAAAAGCCCTATAAACTCTTTTTATCATTTCTAATATGAGATTTATTTCTTCTTTGATTTTTGTAGGCTCACAAAATACATGACAATCATCTTGGGTCAATGCACGTACTCGAGTAAGTCCAGCTAATTCTCCGGATTTTTCATAACGATAATTTGTAGTAGTAGAGGTGTAACGCACAGGGAGTTCTTTATAAGAATGAGGCTTGGTTTTATAAAGCATCATAAAGTGAGGACAATTCATAGGTTTGAGATAATAATTCTCACCATCTACTTCCATTGGAGAATACATAGCATCATATTTGTCTAGGTGTCCAGAAATTTTATATAAGTTTTCTTTTGTTATATGTGGAATCCAGATTGGCTCATATCCTAATTCTTCTTGAACTTCTTGGATATAATTTTCTATTGTTCTACGGAGTAATGCTCCTTTAGGATAAAACAAAGGTAGGCCAGGTCCTATTTCATCAATAGTAGTAAATAGTTCTAATTCACGCCCTAGTTTCTTATGATCCCTCTTACGAGCTTCTTCTCTTTGATTGATATAAGCGTCTAATTCTTCTTTGGTATCAAAAGCAAGGCCGTAAATACGAGTAAGCATTTTATTTTTTTCATCTCCGCGCCAATAAGCTCCCGCTACGCGATCTAGCTTAAAGGAATCAATATTTATTTCTTTGTTTGGATTTTCAGAATGACCTCCGCGACAAAGATCAGTAAAATCTCCGCAAGTATAAAAAGTAATTTTCTCCCTGTCCTTCAAAGCTTTAGCGTCGGAGGAACCTTTCTCAACTATTTCATTTATAAGTTCTAGTTTATAAGGATTAGACTTAAAGTATTCGTTCGCTTCTTCCGGAGTTTTTTCTTTATGAGTAAATTCGCTCCAATTTGGTAAAAGCTTACGCATTTTATTTTCTATTTTTTCTAAATCTTTGTCTCCGATAGGAGTAGAGAATTCAAAGTCGTAATAAAATCCGTCGTCTATTGCTGGACCGATAGTATTTTTAGTATCAGGGTAGAGTTCTAAAACCGCACTTGCGAGCAGGTGAGCTAAAGTGTGTCTTTTGTTTTGTAAATTGTCTTTATTTTCCATAATTAAATAAATAATAACAGATTATAAGCTTATTTCATATACTTGACTTTTATAGTATTATATGTTAATGTATCTATGATACAAAGTTCTGCAATAGATCTTTGAAAAAAATATTTAATTCTAAAATCTTTAAAAGATGGCCAGAATATACAATGCTGCTTGTTTAACCAAAGAGCAAGATGGTAAACTTTTTTTTAAAGTTGTTTTTGATACTTCAATAAAAGGTGATAAAGTTCAGATTAAAAATGCTGGGGGAATGCAACAACCTCAGGATTTAGAATTTGAAAGCTGGATTGAGATAATAGAATATTTGTTGAGAGAGAATAATTTTTCTCAAGAGCAAATTGAATCTATTATTTCTTATGAAACAGAATATCAGGATACCAGAGATCCTGATTTTAGAAACCTTCTTAGAGAAATCTTAGAAGAAATAGGAATTTATATTTTTAGAGCGTCTAAATTCATAGATAGGCTGATCACTTATGAAAGTGATGGAAAAACAATTAACCAGAAATTCTGGATGGTTTCAGAATATCTCCGATCCTCAGGACTGTCTACTAAATCCAAGGATAAGGATGTACTAGGTAGTTCTTGGGTTCAGGTTGTTGAATTATTATCATCAGATGGACCTAACAAAATAGTTAAGAGTCATACTGATGTAATTAAAGCCGCTTTTAAATTAAATAGAATTTCTCAGGAAATAAGCATAGAAAGATTAAAAGATTTCTAATTTATTTTATGTTTATATGTATTAATGCCTTTTTATTTTTGTGAATGAAAAGGCTTTTTATTTTGCAATTTTTATGTGTTTATGTTAATATAAAAGAATTATGGTTATAAGAATGAGACACACAAAAGGGCATACAGGCAACCGCCGTTCACATCATGCTCTAAAAGGTACTAGATTTACAAAATGTACAAATTGTAATTCTGCTAAATTACCTCATACAGTTTGTAAAAACTGTGGAGTTTACCGTGGTAAAAAGGTAATTAATCAAGTATCAAAAATAGAAAAAAAGCAAAAAAAAGCTAAGACTAAATAATTCTTTTTATTAAGATTTTTATATTTTAACTTTTATAACTTTTAAACCAAAAAGTAATGGCAAACAGGCACCTTTCAAGATCAATAGTTCTTCAAACCCTCTTCGAGTGGGATTTTAACTTGACCAAAGAAGGTAAAGAATTTTCTCGTGAAGAAATTGATTTTGTATTGAAAAGAAATCTAAATGAATTCGCTCCTGGTCTCGAAGATGATATCTTCGTTGCTAATTTGCTTGATACTATATTCAAAAAGAAAACAGTAGTCGATGAGATTATAACTAAAGCTGCTCCTGAATGGCCTATAGAAAAAATTTCTCTAGTTGATCGCAATATTTTACGTATTGGTCTTTGTGAGCTTCTTTTTGGTGATCGTCGCGACGTGCCTCCTAAAGTTGCTATTAACGAAGCTATTGAATTGGCAAAAACTTTCGGTGGTGAAAATTCTTCTAAATTCGTAAATGGAGTTTTAGGTGCTGTTTATAAAGAAATAGGTGAGCCGGGCAAAGAAGAAACAAGTAAAAAGAAAAAGGAACCTGAAGTTGTCGATATTAATACTTTACCTAAAGAGTATTTAGGTGGAGCTTTAGTTTATGCTAAAAAGGATGGTAAATTATATCTCGGCTTAGTTCATGATGTTTTCGGCTATTGGACTTTATCAAAAGGTAAAATCGAAAAAGATGAAGATGTGGAGTCTGGAACTGTACGTGAAATCAAAGAAGAAATAGGTTTAGATGTAGAAATCGTAACTAAATTAGGTGAAAACGAATACGTAGCTACTCATCCAGAGCGTGGTAAAACTTTAAAAAATGTTTCTTACTTTTTAGCAAAATCAGAATACAAAGAACTTGTTTTAGAAAAGTCTGGTGGACTCGATCAAGCACGCTGGTTCGAACTTCGTGAAATTCCTGAACTTCGTATTTACAATGATATAGTACCTCTTCTTGCCAAAGCAGTAGAGATTATTAATAAAGATATTAAATAATGATTGATTTTAGTTTATTTGAAAAAAATACAAAAATAAATTTCATAAATAAAGATTTGTTAATGCAAGCTTTTATTCACCGTTCTTATATTAATGAAAATCCTAAAGTCGGACTTTCTCACAATGAGAGATTAGAATTCCTAGGGGATGCAGTTTTAGAATTAGTTGTGACTGATTTTTTATATAAAAAATACGTAAATCATAATGAAGGAGAACTTACTGCTATCCGCAGTGCTCTCGTAAACGCTATTATTATTTCTGATGTAGCGAGCCGAATCGGTATGAATGAATTTTTACTTTTATCAAAAGGCGAAATGAAAGATACTGGCAAAGCTAGACAGTATATCCTCGCTAATACTTATGAAGCATATTTAGGGGCTCTTTATTTAGATCAAGGTTACGATAAAGCTAAAGTTTTTATCGAAGAGACTTTACTTATTCATACTGACGAAATCGTAAAGAAAAAGCTTTGGCGTGATGCAAAAAGTTTAGTGCAAGAAAAAGCTCAAGAAATTTTAAACGTTACTCCGTCTTATAAAGTTTTATCTGAATCAGGCCCAGATCACGATAAGCATTTTACTATTGGTATTTATTTCGGAGGCGAATTAGCTGGGCAAGGTAAAGGTGGCTCCAAACAAGAAGCAGAGCAAGCTGCTGCAATGAACGCATTAAAAAACAATCATTGGATAGATTAATATGAGATTACTTAATTTAGAAATTAATGGTTTCAAATCTTTTGCGAAAAAAACTAATTTAGAATTTAATACTAGGATTGTTTCTATTGTTGGACCAAATGGATCCGGCAAGAGTAATGTCGTTGAAGCTTTCCGCTTTGTTTTAGGTGAACAAAGTATGAAATCCATGCGCGGTAAAGGTGGCGCTGATTTGATTTTCAAAGGTTCTAAAAACTTACCAAAAGGCACGGTTGCTAGTGTGACTATTTATTTCGATAACCGAGATAGAGTTTTTAAATTAACTAATGATACTGGAGAAGAGGTGAATTTAAATTTTGATACTGTTTCTATAACTCGTAGTGTTTATACTGATGGTCTTAACAAATACATGCTAAATAATAGCGAAGTGAGACTCAAAGATATTCATAATTTACTTTCTTCGTTAAATATCGGTTCTTCGGGGCATCATATAATTTCTCAAGGTGAAGCTGACCGTATTTTAAATGCGAATGCTCGGGAAAAAAGAGAAATGATAGAAGACGCTTTAGGTCTTAAAGTTTTTCAATATAAAATCCGCGAATCCGAGAGAAAATTAGAAAGATCAAACGAAAACCTTAAAGAAGTTTTAATGCTAAAGCGAGAAAACGCTCCGCATCTTAATTTCTTGCGACGTCAAATCGAAAAGTTTGAAAAGATGAAAGAACTCAAAGTTGAGCTCGGGAATTTATACAAAGAATATTTGAAAAATCAAAGTCTTTATTTAGAAAATGAAAAAAGTCAGCTCCTACCAGAAAGAGAAAACCTCAAACGAGAACTAGAAGAATTAAATATTAAAATTGCAGAGAATTCTAGTGAAGACAATAAAGAAAATAATGAAAAGTTAGAGGAATTAAAAAAATACGAAAATGAAATTTCTAATCTGCGTCGTTTGAAAGGCGAGATAGACCGCAAACTCGGTAGAATCGAAGGCTTAATAGAAGCGCGCAAATGGAAAGTTGAAAAGACCAAAGAAGTTAAAATTTTCGATGAAAAAGAATTAGGGATTGTTGTAAACGAGATAGACGCTTCTATCGATGAAATTTTAAAACTAGAAGATATTTCTCTCATTAAGAATAATTTGCTAAATATCAGAAATATTTTACATAAGTTTTTAAATAATGAAGAAACCGTTAATCCAGATTTAGATTTTGAAAATGAAACTAACGCTTTATTAAATACTAAAAACGAAGTTTCAATCGAGATGACTAATCTTCTAACTGAAGAAGAAAAATTAGTCTCAATTATTGATTCCTTGAAAAAGGATATAGCGAGAGATATGGATCTCGGACGCGATAAAGAGCGTGAAAAATTTGCTCTTAAAGTCCGTCATCAAGAAATAGCTTCTGCGCTTTCTTTGGTGAACGTGCGTTTAGAGAATTTATCTCGCGAGATTGATTTATTTAACGAAGAAATCAAAGAAGGTGAGGGAATAATAGGTAACTTTATTTACGAATATCAAAATTTCGAAGCGAATTTGCCTATAAATAAAGAGCATCAAGATGAATTAAGACGTAGTATAGAGAGAATTAAAATCAAATTAGAAGACTCCGGATTATCAAATATCGCTGAAGTCGAGAAAGAATACGAAGAAGTTAATAATCGTGATTTATTCCTTGCTCGTGAAATTGAAGATATTTCAGCAAGTATAACTTCACTTGAGCAATTGATAATAGATCTTAAAACTAAAATCGACATAGAATTCAAATCTGGAATAAATAAAATCAATCATAAGTTCGATGAATTTTTCAAAGTTATGTTTGGAGGAGGATATGCTAAACTCGGCATTTATCAAGAAAAAAAGAAAAAGAAAATCAAAGATGAAGACGGAGAAGAAATTACTATTGATGACGAAGAATCCGAAGTTGAAGAGGGTATAGAGATAGACGTATCTCTTCCTCATAAAAAGGTAAAAGAACTTCATTCACTCTCAGGAGGAGAGAGGTCTCTAACTTCGATTGCTTTACTTTTCGCTATGTCGTCTGTGAATCCACCTCCATTCTTAATACTCGACGAAACCGACGCTGCACTCGACGAAGCGAATTCTCGTCGTTATGGAGACATGCTCGAATTGCTAGGAGAACGATCTCAATTAATCGTAGTTACTCACAATCGTGAGACTATGTCTAGAGCAAACATTCTTTATGGAGTTACTGTGGGTTCTGACGGAGGTTCAAAGCTCTTATCTATCAAATTCGAAGAAGCGCAAGCTATCGCAAAATAATAATTGCTATTTTTCTTATTTTATTATATTCTAAAATTGAAATAAATTGTTAATTTTTAAATACTAATTTTGTCATGAATAATAATAATAATAAAATAGATTTTGAACATCCATCTTACGGTTTACCTATGGATGAAGTCGCTAACTTTGTTGGCGAAAATATTATTCAAACTCCAAGTCTAGTTGAAGCAATTCGATTAGAAGAGGAAGATGAACAAAATTATTTTAATAGTGATTCTTATAAAAAGACACTAAAAAGAAAAGAAAAAGAAGAAGAAACTGAAAAAACCTCA
Organism: Minisyncoccota bacterium; assembly: GCA_018062065.1. Taxonomy (GTDB): domain Bacteria; phylum Patescibacteriota; class Minisyncoccia; order Phycocordibacterales; family UBA9973; genus UBA9973. The sequence continues at coordinate 18,417 of JAGOSX010000002.1, forward strand.
AAAGAATTAGAGGTAGAAATTAAAAATCTTTTAGGAGTGATCGAAGATAAACATGGAGCCCTTAAATAAGGCTCCTTTTTTATTGCTTATTTATTTTATTAAAATCAATTTTTTCTTCTTTACCTTTTATAATTTTATCAGGTTGAAAAACATTATTTAATTTTACAGTATCCTTTGAAATAGTTAGATTGCCGTCTCTCCAAATTTTCATTTGCAATAGCATTCCTTCCATAGTATTTTTACTAAACTTTTGATCAAAAATAAAGTTACCAAGCGAATAAGCAATAAATCCATTTTTGTAAATCTCAGTATTTTGAACTACGTGAGGATGGTGCCCGATAACTATCTTTGCTCCGTTATCGATAGCGAGACGGGCTAGAGTTTGCTGTCTTTTGTTGTTAGTAGTTTTATATTCATCTCCAAAGTGGAAAGATACTATTAAATAATCAACTTCTTTCGACGCATTATTTATTATTTCTTTTATTCTAGGGTTATTCGCTAGTAGTATACCTTGTTTATCAAAAGTTGGTTTTAGGTTTTGGGGTCCAACGTCAGAAAATCCTAAGAATCCTATCTGCATATCATACTTTTCTATGATTGTAGGTTTTTCTAATTCTCCGGCATATCCTCCTCCAGTATATAAAATTTCATTTTCAGTTAAACGAGAAAGAGTATCAGCGAAAGCACTTTGCCCCCAATCTCCAGCATGGTTATTTGCTACTGAAAGTATACTAAAATTCGCACCTTTGAGTGCAGGAATAGCGTTCGGATCCATGCGGAAAGAATATAAATTTCGTAAATCGCGACCGGTATCAGATGCTGGGCCTTCTAGATTAGCAAATACAATATCTGATTTTTCTAAGACGTCCATCTTTTCAAATAAACTAGAATAATCTCCAGAAAAGTTTTTATTTACTGAAGCTCTCACTCCGCGATCAAGCATTATATCTCCTAAGAAAGATAATGTTACATAGTCAGGATCTTTAATGCTTGGAATATTTAATTTTTCTTTTATCCAATCAGCACGAGCGTCGGCTTCTCCTCCATAGTAAACGTTTTTATTTAAATATTTTAAAATATTATTTACATCTTTGGCTCTATCGTTTGAACGTAGTAATACTATACCTATAGGGCGAGAAGAGTCTTTCCCTAAAGGAAGGTTAAATACTGAGATTACGGTTTGCTTGGCAGGATTAGTAAATCCACTTTTCCCACCGATATAATTAGTATTACGTAAAAATTGATTACTACTAAACCAAGAATGCTTTTTTGTACTATAACTACGAGTTTTAGAAATATCAAAAAGATTCTTTTTGTTTTTATGAATATAGCCAGTAAGCTTAAATAAATCTGAAACCGTTGATTGATTTTTATTTGATAAGCCTGAAGGGTCATCGTAAAAAGTATTTACCATTTTGAGAATGTCCGCTTGCTGATTCATTTTCTTCATAAAATTATCTCTTTCAAAATGTCTCGCAATAACTTCGGCAGCATCATTACTGGATTGTAGCAACAGGGGATAAATCAAATCTTTTACTTTAATTTGTTCGTTTTTGTATAGTCCTCCGTTTGTTCCGTAAGTTGCTAATGCATCAGTAGTAACTTTGGTTACGTCTCCGTCTTTTGCGATTTCATCGGCGACTAGTGCAGTCATAAGTTTAGAGACCGAAGCTATTGGGTATTTATTTTCTGGGTTTTTCGAGAGAATGATTTCTCCGGTATTTAAATCTCCTACGATATAACTCTCTGCAGATAATTTTAGTTTAGCTTCATCGTCTTTATTGAAATAAAAATACTTTTGTTTTGCTTCGGATTTTACCGCTCCGCTATTTATCGCTGCGCTTGTTTGAGACTCTGGAATTTCTACAACATTGTTTTCGATTTTAGTATAAGTAAAATTTGCAAAAATAAAGTTAGCTAAAAATATACCTATAATAATAGGAAATATAGCGAAAATTATTTTTTTGTTTTTAAAATTTATGCTCATTTATTTTACAATATCATAATCTATTATTTTTCTCTCAAGATCAACTTTTTTAACTTTAATTTTTATTCTATCTCCAAATTTATATTTCTTGCCTTTTTTCTTACCAATTAATTCCATTTTCTTATCGTTCAAAACGTAAAAGTCATCGTTTAAATCTTTCATTCTCACCATACCTTCACACTTAGTAGAGATTTCTTCAACATAAAGACCCCATTCATTCATACCGCTAATAATTCCAGTAAATACTTCTCCTAAATGATTAGACATATATTCAACTTGTTTATATTTAATAGAAGCACGTTCAGCTTCGGTAGCTTTTTTCTCTTGTTCACTTGAACTGATTGCTATATTTCTATATTCATTTCTATCAAATTTATTTTCTTTACCTTGCAAGTTCATTTCAAGTAATCTATGCACGATAATATCAGGATAACGACGAATAGGGGAAGTAAAGTGAGTATAGTATTTAAAAGCTAAACCGTAATGCCCTATATTTTTAGTAGAGTATATAGCTTTTTGCATACTTCTAACTATGGCACGGTTAATAGTATCAGTTTCATCTTTATTCTTGATGCTTTTAGCTATACGATTTATTTCATAAAAAGGAATAATACCGTCTTTCATTTTGACGTTGTATTTTAGACTTTTTAAGAACAAGAAAAGATCGTAGCTTTTATCTGGATCGGGTTTATCGTGAATACGATAAAGGAAAATATCTTTTTGATTTTTATCTTTAGACATTTTCTCTGCAACTTTGCGATTCGCAAGTAGCATTAATTCCTCAATCATTTTGTGAGAATCAGTACGTTCTTTTTTGACAACTTTTAAAGGAACTCCTTTTTCGTCTAATACGAATTTTACTTCTTCTTGCTCGAGAGATATTGCTCCATTTTCAAATCTTTCTTTTTTTAAATTAAGAGCAATTTTATTTAAAATATTTAATTCTTGATGGAATTCTTTTCCTGGATTTAAAATACTTTCATAAGCTTCTTCATAAGTAAATCTCTTGTCAGAGTGAATTATCGTTTTACCGTACCACTCACTTTTGATTTTACCTTGCTCGTTTAAAATAAACACCGCACTCATAGTTAGTCTATCTTGATTTGGTACTAGGGAACATAAGTCGTTTGATAATACTTCTGGTAGCATTGGTATCGTTCTATCAACTAAATATACTGAAGTCGCACGTTCTCGAGCTTCATTATCAAGAGCACTACCAGGTACTACGTAATGACTCACATCAGCAATATGAATCCCAACTTCGTACTCATTTTCTTTTATTTTTTTGAAAGATATTGCATCGTCAAAGTCTTTCGCATCATAAGGGTCAATCGTAACAGTTAAAGTATCTCTAAAATCACGACGGTTTTTAAAATCGTTTTCTGTGATTCCTTTTTCTTTTATCTCTTTAGCTTCGTTTTCTGTATCATCTCCTAATTCTAAACTAAAACCTTTCTCTAAAGCGATAGAGTGAATTTCCGCATTATGTTCACCTTTATCTCCTAGAACTTTAACTATTTCTCCAATAGGAGCTTTCGCATGATCTTTAAAAGAAATAATTTTTCCGTAAACTTTATCTCCTTCTTTTGCTCCGTTTAAACTTTCAGGTTTAATTAAAATATCAGTGTACATTTTAGTGTCATCTGGATGTAGGAAATAAATACCGTCTTCTTTTTCTAATACTCCAGAAAATCCTAATTTGTAACGACTTAAAACCTCTTCAACTTTTCCTGTTAAAATTCCTTTACTTTGGTTGAGGATTACTACTTTAACTTTATCTTGGTTTAGGGCTGTATTTAAATGTTTGTAATCTATTTCTACGTTTTCATTATTTTTAGTTTTAATATTACCAATACCCTTAGGGGAGATTGAGATAATACCCTCGAAATACTTTTCAAATTTTCCTTTATTTTTTATTGATTTTATTGGTTTTTTAAAATCTCTTACATTCTTTTTTATTTTAGGTTTCATTACTTTAAATATAACATAAAACCTTAATTTTATTAAGTTTTTTAGGATATTAGGCCTCGTCGCCTATAGGCGACGAGGCCTTGACTTTTTATTTAAAATATGCTATACTATAAGTATGAAAATCAAAGGAGTTTTCTTAAATTTAATAGTTTTGGCCTTATTTTTATTGCCTTTTTCGCAAGCATTTGCTTGTAGCAATTGTAATATTATCTTGCCTGGCGGGGGATATATTATAAACGGTTCTTATCGTACTAACGCTAGCGGGCTTAATACAGGCTCTTTTGTAACTCTTTCTGCTTATTTACAAACAGGTGGAACTTTTACTAATGCTCAATATAAAACTTTAGGAAACTACTTTGCTCCAGCAGATTACGCAGTTTTGGGTTCATACTTAACTCCAGCTAATTACGCTACTTTAGGATCGTATTTAGAACCAGCAGATTACCAAACACTAGCTTCTTATTTAGATAAAGCGGACTATCAAACTCTAGCTTCATACTTAACTCCTGCTGATTACGCAGTTATAGGCTCATATCTTACTCCCGCTGATTACGCAGTTTTGGGTTCATATTTAACACCTGCAGACTATAAAATTCTCGCTTCGTATTGCACTCCTGCTGATTACGTTGTACTTGCAAGCTACTTAACTCCTGCAGATTATAAAGTTCTAGCTTCATACTTAACTCCTGCTGACTACGCAGTTATCGGATCATATCTTACTCCCGCTGATTACAAAATATTAGCAAGTTATCTAACTCCAGGTGACTATACTATATTAGCAAGCTATCTAACTCCAGCAGATTATAAAACTCTCGCTTCATATTTAACTCCAGGGGATTATTCAATTTTAGCTTCATATCTAACTCCGGCAGATTATAAAGTTCTAGCTTCATACTTAACTCCTGCAGATTACGCAGTTATCGGCTCATATCTTACTCCAGCAGATTACGCTGTACTTGCAAGCTACTTAACTCCGGCAGATTATAAAGTTCTAGCTTCATATTTAACTCCTGCGTCTTATACAGTTTTAGGTTCTTACTTAGATCACGCTGATTATCTTGCTTTAGGTGCATATTATTCAAACGGTGCTTATTATGTAAATGGAGGATATTTTGTGAATGGATCATATGTTGCAAATGGTAGCTATAATGTAAATGGTAGTTATATAGGTAATGGCTCATACAATACAAATGGAAATTATTTTACTCCTGGTAGTTACAATACTAACGGTTCATATTTAGGAGCCGGAGGATATGAAGCTAACGGAAGTTATACTGGAACAGGTGCTTATAATGCAAATGGTAGTTATGTTGGTTACGGTTCATATTATTCTAACGGAGGTTATTACTCAAATGGCTCAGTTTTAGTAAATGGTAATTATGTTACTAATGGTTCATATTTAGGTAACGGTAGTTATAATTCTACTTCTGCTTATAATACAAACGGAAGTTATAATACAAATGGGTCAACTTTAGCTAACGGAAGTTATACTGGAACAGGTGCTTATAATGCAAATGGTAGTTATGCTGGAAATGGGTCATATAATTCAAATTCCTCATACAATACTAAAGGAAGTTACTCCAATGCTGGTAGTTATAATTCTACTTCTGCTTATAGTACAAACGGAAGTTATAATACTAACGGCTCAGTCATTTCTAAAGGATCTTACAATTCAAATGCTTCTATAAATACTACTGCGTCTTATAATACTAATGCTTCTGTTAAAACTAAAGGTAGTGTGAATACTACAGGTTCATACAACACGACCGGAGCAGTTAAAAGTAAGGGAGGATATACTACTAGCGGATAGATTTGCGTTTTTAAGATTTTATGTTAAACTAACTCTATGTTAAAAATTAGATTACAAAGAATAGGAAGAAAGAACGAACCTTCATTTCGCGTTGTTCTAACTGATTCTAAGAATGCTGCTAAAAGCGGAAAGTTCTTAGAGATAGTTGGTTCATACAATCCGAAAGCAGGAGAGACTATCTTTAAAACAGATAGAATCAAGCACTGGATTAAAAATGGAGCACAAATTTCTGATACTGTTCATAACTTCTTAGTTTCACAAAAAGTTATCGAAGGTAAAAAGAAAAATGTTTTACCTAAGAAGAAAATAACTCTAAAAAGAAAAGAAGCAAAAGCTCAGAAATAATACTGAGCTTTTGTTTTTTAGTTGAAAGGTTTTTATAGATTTTGTATAATACTAAAGTGCAGTATTTATTATATGTTGGTCGTACTACTGCGTAAATTAAAAATTTAACTCTCTTTACAATATGGATATCGATAAGCAATTTCTAGAATATGTAGTTAAAGCTCTTGTTGACAATCCGAACGATGTAAAAATCGATCGTACTGTTGATGAGATGGGAGTTCTTATTTCTCTTTCCGTTAACCCGGCTGATATGGGTAAAATTATCGGAAGAATGGGAAATACTGCAAAAGCAATTAGAACACTTCTAAGAATCATCGGCATGAAAAACAATGCTCGTGTGAATCTAAAGATTAACGAACCAGAAGGAGGAGCAAGTACACACTCTTCTCCATCTCTTAAAACCGTTGATCAAGCAATGGAAGATTTGAAAGGAATATAGTTTGAAATTAAAAAGCCCCAAACGGGGCTTTTTATGTTATTATGTTTTTATGAAGTTTCATATCATTAGTATTTTTCCAGAAATGTTTAGCTCATATTTAGATGAGTCGATTTTAGGGCGTGCAATAAAAGATAAATTAATTAAAGTTAGTTTTTATAATCCGCGTGATTTTATAAAACTTTCGAAAGAAAAAAAGGAATTAAATTATAAACCTGTAGATGATAGGCCTTACGGCGGAGGTCCGGGTATGATAATGCGTGCCGAGCCTATACTTAAAGCAATAGAGAAAGCTCGTAAAAATATTTTAAAAAATCCTACCCGTCTGAACATATCATCAGGGCGAGAAGCAAAAATTTTAATTATTAACTTTGTTCCCAGTGCAGAGAAATTTACTACAACTCTCGCGAAAAATTATTCTAAAAAATATACTGATATTATTTTAATTTGCGGACGTTATGAAGGTATAGACGCGCGAGTAGATAAAATCCTTCGACAAGCTCAGGATAAATCCTTAAAATTTAAGCAGATTTCAATAGGGGATTACGTGTTAACTGGTGGAGAAATTCCAGCGATGGTATTAATTGATTCTATTTCTCGTCAGATAAAAGGAGTTTTAGGTAAATATGAATCTTTAGAAGAAGAAAGAGTTTCAAGTAGTGAAGTTTATACTCGTCCTGAAATTTTAAAATATACCTTCGGCAAAACTCAGGGTAAAAATACAAAAAACTACAAAGTTCCAAAGGTCTTGCTTTCAGGGAATCATAAACTTATAGAGAATTGGAAAAAGGGCATTAAATAAGTCTTTACTTTTATTTTTTAATATTGTATAGTTTTTTGGAATGTACATTTATTTCACTTTTAATAAAAAAGATATGAGAAAATTTGTTAAAAAATTTTTAAAAGATGTAGGATTTCGATTTTCACAAATCAAAATTCAAAGAGGTTTCGAACCCCTATCATCTTTAAATATCCCCTATTATAAGGGGGTTACAAAAGAAGAACTAGGTGATTGGGATACTCTTGAAGTATCCCATAGAAAATTAATTCATTAGTTGCAATCCCGGTTGATTTATATCAACCGGGATTTTTGTTTACCCTAAAAAAGGTGGGCTTGGCCGGGCACTCATACATGAGTGCCCGGCCTTGCTTTTTTTATTCTTTTATGATAAGGTTATTTTAGATTGAATGATTGAGTTTCGGATGCAATCTCTTATTATAAGCCTTTAAAAGTTTTAATAGTATCCGAATTAAATAGATGTAAAATAAAAGTATTAACTTTTATTTCTTTTTGTTTATTACGTATACTCCCGTTACGAGCCGGGTAAAAAATATTTATGCAAAAAGATACAAAAATACCAAAAAAGTATTTTGCAAGGTATAAGGAACCGTTAGTTCCTTTTCCTGATTTAATAGAATCTCAATTAAAGTCATTCAAGTGGCTAGTCGAAGAGGGAATCAAAGAAATTTTCAAAGAGTTCTCTCCGATAGCAGACTATTCAGGTAAAAAGTTTGAATTAGAATTTACTTCATTTTCTCTAAGTGAAGCAAAAGATGATGAGAATTATACAAAGGTAAATAAAGTGTCTTATCAAGGGCAATTAAAAGCTCGCGTTAAGCTAACAAATAAAATCCTAAACTCTGTAAAAGAGCAGGAAATTTTTATGTCTGATTTACCGCTCATGACTTCTCACGGTACTTTTATTATTAATGGTGTAGAAAGAGTAATTGTTCCGCAACTTGCTCGTAGTTTCGGAGTATTCTTTACTGAAAGTGAAAGTAAGGGTAAAAGATATTTTGGTGCAAAAATTATTCCTGCTCGTGGAGTATGGATTGAAATCGAATCCGAAGCTGATGGAGGTATATATGTACGTATTGATAAGAAAAGAAAATTCCCAGTCACTCTACTTCTTCGTGCTTTAGGTTTTGATACTAATGAAAAGATTTTAAAAGCTTTCGGTGATAATGATTTGATGCTAGGTAGTATCAAAGAAGCTTTAGCAAAAGATAATACTAAAACCATAGAAGAAAATTATATAGAAATTTATAAAAGACTACGCGATGGAGATATGGCGAGTGCTGAAAATGCGCGTGAATTCGTAGATTCTTTGTTTATTAAAGATAGATATGACCTTTCTCCTGTTGGACGTTATCGTTTCAATCAAAGATTTGGTAAGAATATGGATAAAGCTGAGCTTGATCGTCGTACTCTTTCAGGAGATGATGTTTTGACTATTGTTCGTCACATAATAACTTTAAATAATGATAACCTTGCAAAAGGTGATGATATCGATCACTTGGGTCAACGTCGTGTGCGTTTTGTTGGAGAAATGCTTCAACAAAAGATTCGTACAGGTATGATGCAAATCAAGAGAAATATTCAAGACAGAATGTCTATTATTGATGTTGATACTGCTTTACCTATACATATAATCAATCAAAGACCTCTTCAAGCTCGTATCAAAGAATTCTTCACAACTAACCAACTTTCTCAATTCATGAGTCAAGAAAACGTTCTTGCAGAAATGGAACACATTCGTCTTCTTTCAGCTTTGGGTCCAGGAGGACTTACTCGTGAACGTGCAGGTCTTGAAGTTCGTGACGTGCATCCTTCTCACTATGGACGTGTTTGTCCTATTCATACTCCTGAAGGTCCGAACATCGGTCTTATCGTACACCTTTCGACTTATGCAAAGATTAATGATTTCGGTATTATTGAAACTCCTTATATTAAAGTTAAGAATGCAAAAATTACAGCTGAAGTCGTTTATCTAAATGCGCTTGAAGAAGAAAAATACAACATTGCTCACGCCGCTACTCCTTATGATGAAAGTGGTAAAATCACAGTAGATAAAGTAGCTGCTCGCGTAAAAACAGAACCAGGTGAAGTTTCAAAAAATGAAATTGATTTTATCGATGTAGCTCCTAACCAAGCATTCTCTCTCGCTACTTCTATGATACCTTTCTTGGAACACAACGACGCTAACCGTGCACTCATGGGAAGTAATATGCAGAAGCAAGCTGTGCCTTGTGTATTACCTGATCAACCTTTAGTTGCTACAGGTATCGAAGATTTAGTTGCTCGTGATGGAGGAAGATTAGTAATTGCTACCGAAGATGGAGTAGTAAAATATGTTGATGGTAAGAAAGTTATTGTAGAAGGTAAAAAAGAAACTACTTATGAACTTATTAATTATTTAAGAAACAACAACTTCTCAGTATTTCATCAAAGACCAATCGTGAATATAGGAGATAAAGTAAAGAAGGGAGATGTGCTCGCTGATACTTCAAGTACTAAAGAAGGTCAAACTTCTCTAGGTCAAAACGTACGTGTGGCATTCCTTTCTTGGTCTGGTGCAAATTACGAAGACGCTATTATTCTTTCAGAAAGATTAGTAAAAAATAGTAAATTCACAAGTATTTATGTAGAAGAATTTATTGCTATTGTTCGTGATACTAAACTAGGGCCAGAAGTAACAACTCGTGATATTCCAAACGTAGGTGAATTAAAATTAAAAGATCTTGATGAAGACGGTATTATCCGTGTTGGAGCTGAGGTTCGCGAAAACGATATCTTGGTAGGTAAAATTACTCCAAAAGGGGAAACAGAATTAACTCCAGAAGAGCGTTTGCTGCGTTCTATCTTTGCTGATAAAGCTCGTGACGTAAAAGATACTTCACTTCGCGTAGAACATGGTAAAAGAGGACGTGTTATTGGAGTAAAGATTTTCTCTCGTGAAATGGGTCATCAATTAGAAGCAGGTATAATCAAGAAAATCGTTATTGAAGTTGCTCAAGTTAGAAATATTTCAGTTGGAGATAAACTTTCAGGACGTCATGGTAACAAAGGTGTTATATCTCTAATCTTACCAGAAGAAGATATGCCATATATGGCAGACGGTACTCCTATAGATGTGATTCTTTCACCACTCGGTGTTCCTTCTCGTATGAACTTAGGACAAATTTTAGAAATTCATCTTGGGCTTGCAGCTAATACTTTAGGTTATCAAGCTATTATTCCTCCTTTCTTGGGAGCTAAAAGAGAAGAAATTCAAGAAGAATTGAAAAAAGCTGGTTATCCTGAAAACGGACGTTTAACTTTGTTTGATGGACGTACAGGTGAACCTTTCGAACAAGATATTGCAGTAGGTTATATGCACATGCTAAAACTTCACCACATGGTAGAAGACAAGATTCATATGCGTTCTATTGGTCCGTACTCTCTAATCACTCAACAACCTCTCGGCGGTAAAGCCCAAGGTGGAGGTCAAAGATTTGGAGAAATGGAAGTGTGGGCTCTTGAAGGTTACGGTGCTGCTTACTCACTTCGTGAAATGCTTACAATCAAGTCAGATGATATTCAAGGTCGTTCTATGACTTTTGATGCTATTATTAAAAATGAAAAAATAAGACCACCAAACTCTCCAGCATCCTTCAACGTTATGCTTAATTATTTACGAGGTCTTGCACTAGATGTTAATTTAAAGAAATAAAATATGAAAACATTAAATACAACTGATTTCAATGAAATCGAACTTAAACTAGCTTCTCCTGATCAGATCCGTGAATGGTCTTACGGTGAAGTAACAAAACCTGAAACGATTAACTATCGTACAGGACGTAGTGAGCGTGGAGGTCTTTTCGACGAGAAAATTTTCGGTCCAGAAAAAGATTATGAATGTTACTGTGGTAAATATCGTCGCATTCGTTATAAAGATATTATCTGTGAAAAATGTGGAGTTGAAGTTACTCGCTCTATTGTTCGTCGTGAAAGAATGGGTCATATTGAACTTGCTACACCTGTAGCTCATATTTGGTTCTTGCGTGGAGTTCCATCAAGAATGAGTATTTTGCTTAATATACCTGTATCTGATTTAGAAAAGGTTATATATTTTGCTGGTTATATTATTACTAAAGTTCATCAAGAAGAAAAAGAAAACGTAATCAGTGAACTCGAAAAAGAATACAAGAGTAAATTAAAAACTTCTCAAGACGAAGAAACTCGTGAGAAATTAAAGAATTTACTTACTATAACCAAGAAAGAAATCAATGAAATTTACGAAGGTAAAGTATTAAATGAAATTTCTTTCCATCATTATTCTCTAAAATATGGTCCTTGTTTCGAAGCAAATATTGGAGCTGAAGCGATTTATTCTATTTTCAAAAATTTAGATTTAAATAAGTTAAAAGCTCACACAGAAGAAATGATCAAAAAAGCAAGTCCGCTTGAAAAAGAAAAGTTACAAAAAAGACTTTCTCTTATTCGCGCTATGCTTTATGCAGATTTACGTCCTGAATGGATGTTCCTTTCTGTAATTCCAGTTATACCTCCAGTGCTTCGTCCTATGGTTGCTCTTGATGGAGGACGTCATGCAACTTCAGACCTAAACGATCTTTATCGTCGTGTTATAAACAGAAATAATCGTCTAAAGAAACTAAAGGAAATTAACGCTCCTGACGTAATTCTTAGAAATGAAAAAAGAATTATACAAGAAGCAGTTGATGCTTTGATTGATAACTCTATTGCAAAGCAAAATGATTCTCAAGCTGTTAGTCAATCTCAAAAGAGACCTCTTAAATCTCTAGCTGATAACTTGAAATCAAAACAAGGTTTGTTCCGTGCGAATTTGCTCGGTAAGCGCGTAGACTATTCTGCTCGTAGTGTTATTGTTGGTGGGCCATCACTCCGATTAAATCAATGTGGATTGCCAAAGCATATGGCTTTGGAACTTTTTAAACCTTTCGTAATTTCTAAAATTCTTTTAGCTGAATTAGCTTTTAATATTCGTGGAGCAAATAAACTTATTGAAGAAAGAACTCCTGAAGTTTGGGCTATGCTTGAAGAATGTATTGCAGGTAAATACGTATTACTAAACCGTGCGCCTACACTTCACCGTCTAGGTATTCAAGCTTTTAATCCAATCCTAATTGAAGGTAATGCTATTCAAGTGCATCCTCTTGTTTGTCAGGCTTTTAACGCCGACTTCGACGGAGACCAAATGGCAGTTTATCTTCCTCTTTCAGATGAAGCGCAAGAAGAAGCTCGTGAATTAATGGCTGCAAACAAAAATCTATTAAAACCTCAAAACGGAGATCCTATTGCTAATCCTCGTATGGATATGGTGCTCGGTGCTTTTTGGATGACTAAAGGTGTAGATGGTGAAGTAGGTGAAGGAAAATATTTCTCAAGTCCAAATGCAGCTATTACCGCTTATGAATACGGAGTTGTTTCTCTTCGTGCAAAAATTAAAGTTCTAGCTACTGATACTTCAAAATATAAAAATTTAGGTGGTCAAATTTTTGAAACTACCGTCGGTAAATTACTTTTCAATAGTATTTTACCTAATGATTTCTTGTACGTTGGTGAAGAAATGAGTCAAAAGAGATTATCTGCGTTGGTAGATGAAATGATTATGCACTATGGTATAGATGAAACTCCAAAAGTGCTAGATGCTATTAAAGCTTTCGGTTACAAATACGCTACACTTTCAGGTACAACTTGGGGTCTTGATAACGTTTCTGTCCCACCTGAGAAAATCGAAATTATTGCTTTGGCTAAAAAAGAAGAAGAAAAGATTCGTGCAGAATGGAATGACGGTTTGCTTTCTGATAATGAAAAATACCAAAAAATTATTGAGATTTGGACTCGCGCTAAAAAAGATTTAGAAAAAATCTTGCCTAATACCCTAGATAAAAACGGATCTACTTATGATTTGTTTACATCAGGAGCAAGAGGTACTATGACTTCACTTTCTCAAATGACAGGTATGAAAGGTTTGATTCAAAATAACCAAGGTAAAACTTTGGAATTCCCAATTATTCCATCTTATCAAGAAGGACTTTCTCCGATTGAATATTTCGTTGCTACTCACGGTGCTCGTAAAGGTGCTTCCGATACAGCTCTTAACACAGCAAAAGCTGGTTATTTGACTCGTAGATTGGTTGACGTTGCTCAAGACGTAGTTATTACTGAAGAAGATTGTGGTACCAAAGAAGGCAAGATGGTAAGCAAAGAAAATATTTCCGGTATGGAAATTCCTTTATCAAAGAATCTTCGTGGACGTGTATTAGCTGCGGATTTGAAAGATGAGAATGGTAATGTACTTTATAAAAAAGGTTTCTTGATAACTAAAGAAGAAGCAGTATTGATTGAATCAAAAGGTATAAAAGAAGCTTTTGTACGCTCACCACTTACTTGTAAAACTGCTCATGGTCTTTGTCAAAATTGTTACGGTCTTGATTTGGGAAGAAACAATTTAGTAAAACTAGGTGAAGCAGTAGGTATTATTGCAGCTCAAGCTATTGGAGAACCAGGTACTCAGCTTACACTTCGTACTTTCCACGCTGGAGGTGTTGCAGGTACTGACATTACTCAAGGTTTGCCTCGTGTTGAAGAAATTTTTGAAAAAAGAACTCCAAAGAATCCAGCTGTTGTTTCTCAATCAACTGGTGAAGTTTTCGAAGTAAAAGATAAAGAAGGCGAAGCTCGCGTTATTAAAGTTTTATCTGATGCTAAAGGAGACGGTTCTAATAAACCAAACGAAATCGAATATGTTATTCCTCCTTACAGAGTCCCAGTTGTAAAAGTTGGTGATAAAGTAGTAGAAGGAGAATTACTCACTGACGGTTCTGCTGATATTTCTGAAGTATTTAAATACGGAGGTAAAGATAAAGTTGAAGAATACATCATTCGTGAAATCAATAAAGTTTACGAATTACAAAGTGCTTCTATCTCACGTAAACATACTGAGATCATCGTTCGTCAAATGTTCTCACGACGCCGTATTAAAGACGCTGGAGAAACTAATTTCTCTGCTGGTGATATTGTTGAAAGTACTGCACTTATCGAAGAGAACAATCGTGTTCGTGGCTTGGAAGCTATTGAAGCTAAAGCTGAAACTATCGTTTTAGGTATTACTGAAGTTTCACTTCGTACTAAGAGTTGGTTATCTGCTGCTTCTTTCCAAAACACAAACCGTGTCTTGATTGAAAATGCTGTTAAAGGGGGAGTGGACTCTCTACGTGGACTTAAAGAAAATGTTATCATCGGTCGCTTGATTCCTGCTGGAACAGGCTTTAGAAACAAAAAAGAAGAAGTTTTTGAGGAACAAAACGAAAACTAAAATATGAACTCTCCTGTAAATCAAATCAAGGAGAGACTAACAATAGAAGAAGTGGTCTCTTCATATATACCCTTAGTGAAAGTAGGTAATACTTTAAAAGCAAAGTGTCCTTTTCACAACGAAAAGACCCCTTCTTTCTTTGTTTCTAATGAACGAAAAAGTTACTATTGTTTTGGTTGTGCAAAAGGCGGAGATATATTTTCTTTTACGCAAGATTTTGAAGGCATTGATTTTCGTGGAGCTTTGAAGCTTTTAGCTGAGCGAGCGAACGTGAATTTGAGTGATTTTAAAATTGAAAATTCAGACGAAAGGGAAGAATTATTTAAAGTAATGGAAGAGGCAACACAATTCTTTGAAAAGAATTTGTCTTTAAATCCTGAAGCTTTAAAATACTTAAAATCTCGTGGTCTTGAAGAAAATACGATTGCTGAATTTCGTTTAGGTTATGCTCGTGATGAATGGAGAGATTTAGTTAACTATTTAGTTAATAAAGGTTTTAGCCAAGAAGTTATTTTGCGCGCAGGTTTAATCAAAAAGAAAGATGAAAATGATAAAAACTACGACCGGACTTATGATAGGTTTCGTTTTCGTATAATGTTTCCGATAATGGATTCTAGTTCGAGGGTTATTGCTTTTTCTGGTAGATATTTAGGTCCTGATAAAGGAGAGATGACGCCAGCTAAATATTTAAATAGTCCCGAAACACCGATTTTTTCAAAATCAGAAGTTCTTTATGGTTTACATAAAGCTAAAGATTCTATTCGCAAAAATAATTTTTCTGTTTTAGTTGAAGGGCAAATGGATTTATTGCTTTCTCATCAAATTGGTTTCAAAAATACAGTAGCTACTTCGGGTACAGCTATGACTGGCGAAGTTTTAACTAAAGATAAAAACGTTTCGAATCTAGGTTTAGTAAGAAGGCTTTCCTCAAATATAATTATTGCTTTTGATGGAGATAAGGCTGGACTTTCTGCTACAGAAAGAGCGAGCAAAATAGCTCTTAATCTAGGTATGGACGTAAAAATCACTACCCTTAAAGAGGGAATAGATCCTGCGGACTTTATTAAAGAATACGGCAAAGAAGAATGGAAAAAAGTAATTAAAAATTCTAAACATATTATTGAATTTATATTGGATAATATTTTAGATGAATTTAAAAACGATCCTAGAAAAGTAGGTAAATTAATTCGAGAAAAAGTTTTACCTTATGTTTTACTTTTGCAAAGCGGTATAGATATGAATTTTTTCTTGAAATTAATTAGCCAAAAATCAGGTATAGCCTTAGACGCTCTTAATCAAGATTTAGAAACACTGTCTTTAGAGCAAAAAAATAATTTTAAAAACAATGAAGAAGTTAATCCTTTTACTATTAAGAAAGAAGAAAATCTCGAAGATAGAGAAAAGAAAATCTTGAATTATTTGATAGGGATTATTTTTTGGCAAAAAGAAAAAAATGAGAATAATGAAGAGTTAGTAAAAATTATCAAATATTTAGAGAAAATTTTAAATCAAGATTTAGACACATTTTTGTTAAATAATAAAATCAACAAAGAAGAGCTTGTTTTTAAGAGCGAAGAATTCTATAGTAATAAAGAAGAAGGCTTTGTTTGGGGAGATTTGACTGATATGCTAAAAGAATTGAAAATCCTGTCTCTTTCTAAAAAAGCTAAAGATATGGAAAATGATTTAAATAATATAGATGTTTTTAAAGAGTTTAATTTAATTAAAATACAAATAGAAGATATTAAAAACGGTCGCTTTAATTTTGAATAAATATTATGAAGAAAAAAGTAGTTAAAAAAACAAAAAAGGTTTTACCAAAAAAGGTCAAAAAGGTAGTTAAAGTAAAAGCTAAAGCAAAAGTAGTAAAAAAGAAAGTTGCTAAAAAAGTAGTTAAAAAAACAAAAAAGGTTTTAGCAAAAAAGGTCAAAAAGGTAGTTAAAGTAAAATCAGAAGTAAAAAAATTAAAACCAAAAGAAATTAAGCCAGCCAAAGAAGTTGTTAAAAAATTAACTTCTGCTGAAAGAAAACAAGAAGAACTTGAATTCAAGAAAAATTCTTTAATTGAAAAAGGTAAAAAGAGAGGTTTTATTACTTATGATGAAATTTTAAAAACTTTTCCTGATATTGAAAACAATATTTTGTTCTTAGATGAACTGTACGAAAGCTTTTCCGTAGCTGGTATCGACGTGCTTGAAGGAGGAAATTTGCTTAATTTGGATGCTGATCAAGACGTGAAAGAATTATTGAAAAATGCAAACCATGATTCAATTCAAATGTATCTTAAAGAAATCGGTCAATATCCTCTAATCTATGCGCAAGAAGAAAAGGACTTAGCAAAAAGAATCGAGAAAGGTGATATTGAAGCGAAAAACTTACTCGCTCGTGCAAACCTTCGTCTTGTGGTTTCTATCGCGAAAAAATACGTCGGTAGAAGTGCAAATCTTTCTTTGCTCGATCTTATTCAAGAAGGTAATTTAGGTCTTTTTAAAGCAGTAGAGAAATTTGATTGGAATAAAGGATTTAAATTCTCAACTTATGCAACTTGGTGGATTCGTCAATCTATAACTCGTGCACTTGCTGATCAATCTCGTACTATTCGTATTCCGGTGCACATGGTAGAAACAATTTCTAAATACAAGCAAATTCATCGTAAATTAAGTCAAGATTTAGGCCGTGAACCTTTAGCAGAAGAAATTGCAACTGAGATGGGCATTCCAGTAGATAAGATTCATGTGATTGAAAATATTTCGCAAGATACTGTTTCCTTAGAGCAACCTATAGGAGATGACGACGATAAATCGACTTTAGAAAACTTTATTTCTGATGATAAGATTTTAAGACCAGATCAAGAATCCGCTCGTCGTATTTTATCTGATCAAATTCGTGAAGTTTTAGATGAACTTAATCCAAAAGAAAGAAAGATTTTAGAAATGCGTTACGGATTAATAGATGGTATTCAACATACTCTTGAAAGAGTAGGGGAAGAATTCGGAGTTACTCGCGAACGTATTCGTCAAATCGAAGCCAAAGTTCACGACAAACTTCGCTCTCACGAAAAAATCGCCAGATTAAAAAACTACTTTGATTAATTTAAAAACCTCCAGAGTGGAGGTTTTTTGACTTTTGGTTGCTTTAGTGATATTCTATAAAAGATATATTTTTGAACCTTAAAAATTCTGTCATGGAACCTAAAAAAAAGATCGTTATTATTGCAAGTTTAATAATGGTATTATCTTATTCTTATCGCGTTTATTATCTATTTATGCAAAAAGAATTTTTAGATGCTTGCGCTAGTTTTTGTTTTGCCCTTACTTTTGTTTTTTTGTTGCTTAGTTCTTTAAGTAAAAAAAATAATTCTGTATCGTGGGATAATTATCAAAAATCAGCTGTCTGGTGTATGATAGCAGGACTAATTCTTTTTTTGTTTTAAATTCAAAACCTCCTTGTGAGGTTTTTTTATTTAGTATTTTTTACTTAATAAATCTAAAGCTTGTTTTAGGCTTTCATAAGGAGCTGCGCCTCCGATGGTGTCGATAACTTTTCCATCAATAACGATGAAAGACGAAGGTGTGCCTTGCACGCCAGCAATTTGTCCGTCGATTATATCTTGTTCAACTTTATTTTTATAAACTTGATTTTCTACACAGTCATTAAAAGCATACATAGTTAAGTTTAAGTCTTCTGCAATTTGATTAATATCTTCACTAGTGAAAGTATTATTTGATTTTGTTCTCTTATAAATTTCATCAGTAAATGCCCAGAACATTTCATTACCTCCTTGTTCATAAGCACATTCTGTTGCAATAGCTTCAGAGAATGCATTTGGGTGTAAGGATTCGATAGGGAAGTGACGGTAAACCCAAGCAACTTCTCCGTTCGATTCGGTGACAATTTTATGCATAGTAGTATGAAAAATACGACAGAAAGGGCATCCAGTGTCAGAATATTCTACGATTTTAATTTTTGCATTTTTATTTCCTAAGATATGATCTTCTTCGGTTACGGGACGTAATGATATTTCTTCTTCTTGATTTAAAATAGCATTATTTTCTTGTCTTTGTGGGTTTGCTGTTGGTTTAGTACCTTTGAGTAAAATCGCTCCCGCTACTAAAATCCCTAAAACAATAATAGCACTAGCAATAGTTTTATAATTATCTTTTTTAGAATTGTCTTCTTTGGTGATTGTGATAGTTTCTTTGATTTCAATTTGTTCGTTGATGTTATTATTCTCCATATATTTAAATTTAATTATTAATATCTATATGATAGCATTTTTTTATGTAAATAGTATAATTAAATAGAAAGTTATTATATATTTGTCGAAAGTATATTTATTAGAAAATTTATAAAATTATATGTGTACAAATTGTAAATGCAATAGTTCATGGTGCGGATGCGGTGTATCTAAAATCATGAAAGTTTTAGTGATAGTTGGTGCGCTTAATTGGGGACTTGTAGGTATTGGAATGCTTACCGGTGGTACTTTAAATGCAGTTAATATATTGCTAGGAGATACACCAGAAGCTGAAGCTGCTGTTTATGTAATTGTAGGTCTTGCAGCTTTGGGTACGATGTGGGGATGCAGATGTGCTAAATGCATGTCTTGTTGTGCTACTTGTTCTGTGGAAACAAAAACAGAAAATAAACCTATGTAGTTTATTAGATAAAAGTAAGCACCCGATAAGGGTGTTTTACTTTTTGTCTGAAATGTGTTATATTTTAAGGATAAATGGCTAGTTTATCAAGCATTATTTTCTATATTTTAAGCTTTTTAGCACTTTACGTGCAGGTATTTTTTCTTGTTACTTTTTTTGAAAATCGTAAAAAAATTATTTCTCGTACTGGTAAAGTTAAGCTTAAAAATTATAAACCGGTAACTATTATTGTGCCTTGCTGGAACGAAGAAACAACAATTGATAAAACTGTAAAATCTATTTTGGATCTAAATTACCCCAAAGATAAATTACATGTTTTTTTAATTGATGACGGCTCGAGTGATAGTACTTGGGAAGTTTTGCAAAAATACCAAAATATACCTAATTTTAAAATCTTTAAAAAAGAAAATGGGGGTAAACATACTGCACTTAATTTTGGTTTAGGTAAACTTGAGACTGATTATATCGGATGTTTGGATGCAGATTCTGTTGCTCATCCTGACGCGGTAAATCGTATAATGAGTTACTTTGAAAACGATAATACCCTTATGGCTGTAGCTCCTTCTATTATCGTAGTAAATGATAAAAAAATAATTCAAAATGCGCAAAGCGCAGAATATTATATGGCTGTTTATATCAAGAAGATGCTCGGGTTTTTAGGAGGTATTCACGTTACTCCAGGACCACTTACGATTTTCAAGAAAAAAGTTTTTGATGATCTTGGTCCATATCGTCATGCTCATAATACTGAAGACATGGAAATAGCCTATCGTATGCAAATAAATGGATATAAAATAGAGCAATGCAACGATGCTTTCGTATATACTAATACCCCTAATACTGTTTATAAGCTCTACAAGCAACGCTTACGCTGGATTTACGGTTTTATTAATAATACTATTGATTATAAAAAATTCTTGTTTAAGAGCAAATACGGGAATTTCTCTTTGTTTACTGTGCCAGCTGGAATTATATCTATTTTTGCAGCAAGTTACCTTTTCTTTAGATTTATATATAATATAAGTCAATTAATTTATAATAAATTTATAGAATATCAAGCGGTAGGACTCGATTTAAATATTAATAAAACCTTAACCTTCGATCCGTTCTTCATTAGCACTAAAGCCTTCTTTTTTATTACTATAGTGCTGTACGCTTTAGTGATTACTTCGATGTTGCTCGGTAGTAGAATTGCCAAGAATAAATGGTCTTTATCAGTGAATATGTTTTACTTCTTTTTTATTTATAGTGTGATTGCTCCTTTTTGGTTGATGCGGGCAGTTTATAATACTTTAATTTCAAAGAAGCCTTCTTGGCGTTAATTAATAATATATGAATAATAATATGAATAACAATACAAATAATAATGTAGATTATAAAAAATATTTAATAGTATTTTTTATAACTTTAGGTTTGTTTTTAACTGCGTCATACTTGAGTAGTTATTTTAGTACTCGAAAAGTAAACGAGCTTAAAACTATCCAAGACAATATCGCTATCGATATACTTTCTTCTGAAACTCAATTTTCTCTACTTTCAGAGCTATCTTGTAAAAACGTAGATACTTCTGGTCTTTCTAGTGAGCTTCACGAACTCGGTCAAAAGCTTGCTTGGGGAGAGCAAAATCTAGGTAAAACTGAAGAAGTGAAATACCTTAAGAAATACTACTCAATCTTGCAAATTAAAGATTACTTACTAATGAAGAAGATTACTGCACGTTGTGGAGCAAAATCAGCTTTCATACTTTATTTCTATACTACTCTTGAGAATTGTAGTGAATGTGAAAAGCAAAGTTTAGTGTTATCTAATTTGAAAGATAAATATCCAGATTTGAGAATTTATTCTTTTGATTATAGTACTGATCTTTCTCCGGTTCGCTCTATGCTTGATATTTATAAGATTGAAGATACGAAGCTCCCAGCCTTAGTATTAGATGACGAAGTACTTACCGGCTTTCAATCTAAAGAATCTCTCGAAGAAAAAATCTCCAAAGCTTTTGACTTGAAAGAAGCAGATGTAGAAGGAAAGAGTACAAAAAATAATAAGTTATTTGCTAGATTTATTTATAGGGTGTATTATTTAACTAATAAAAATTCATGATAAACCCTGAACTAATAGAATTTATTAAGAAAGAACTTTCTTTAGGTAAAACTAAAGAACAAATTAAAAGTGAACTTTTTTCTGGCGGATGGAATGACAGAGATATAAATGAAGCATTTCTGTCTTTAATGCCTTCCGCATCCATACAAAAACAAACATCAATTTCTGGAAAATTCTTAGCATCCAAAATCTTTATTTTTTTAGTTGTGCTTACTTTGTTAGGATTGGGAGGTGTTTATGCTTTTGATAAAGAAATCTTTCAAAAGATTTTTAGCAACTCTAGTCAAGAAACAAGTGTTAGTAATACTGAATTGATTCAAGATTCTCATTCTATAGAAATAAATGATTTTGAAGGAATGAAGAAGGTTATGACTTCTGGTCTTTCTTATAAATGTTCTAGTGTTTCTTCTTATAAAGATGAAAAAAGTATTTCTGCTAGTACAAGTATTTTATTTATTTCTCAGAATCAACTTAGAGAGGAATCAGAGCTTGTTGTAGAAAATGAAACAATTAATCTTGTTGGTGGTGGATATATCAAAATATATGAAATTTTTGACTCAAATTTAAATAATTACGAATGGTTCTTTGGTAAATCCGGGGAAATCTCTAGTTTTGCTAATAGATTTCTCTCTCCTCAAGATCGAGAAGAATTCTTAAGAGAACGTTATTTTAATGATATTTTAGGCCAGAAAACACAATCGTATAAGTGTTTAGAGGAATTTATCGACTCATCTTTGTTTGTTAAACCAGATAACGTAAAATTTGACGAACCTGAAATTTATGAAAGTAGTTTAACAAAACAAATCAAGAAAAGTTTAAACACAGCCTTTGATGGCGATTATATTAGAGAATCTAATTCTTTTAATGGTTTTTGTGATTCATTAGAAGTTAAAAATCTTCAAGGTAAATTAAATAATCTCGGTTCAGAATTAAAATGTATATCTGATAGCGATGATTATGTTTTTTTAGGAAAATTACCTTCAGAAGAATATTATTGTTATGGTTCTAATGCTTCTGTTGGATTAGCCTTATATATTTCAAAAGATAAAATTAGCTCAATAAAAGCAGATTCTTGTGGTAGGGAAGACATCAAAGAATTAGCCCCTAAGGTTAAAAGTATAATTATTGATATTGTTAATGATTCAAATATTTACTATAAGAAACATTCTTCTTATAAAGACTTTTGTAAATCTGATGACATTACATCTAAATATACTGATTTGAAAGGTATTTATTCTAGGTTAACTTGTATTGGGAATACGAGTAGTTATATTGTTACAGCTAAAGATCTTGAATCAAATGAGTATTTTTGTGTAGATACAACCAGTAAAATTGATGGTCTAAACATAGAAAAAATTAGTGATTCTTTACCAAAAGGTTTTAATCAAAACCAATTTACTTATTCTTGTAAAAAACAGACTCAAAATTTAAGTTCATCTCAAAATACAAATACAGAAAATAAATTATATACTTATGAATCTCTCTACCCAATTAAAATTGAAAATATAAACATAACAAATTTTGGTGGTTTAAAAGAGTTGATTTTATCTGGTAAATCTTATAAATGCACTGAAAATACTGAACTTTCTAAAGAAATACCAAGAGATGGTTTTAAATTTATTTCTAAGGCTTATATCTCTAAAGGAAAATTATATTTAGAAAGCCTCTCTTCTTGGCAAGAAAAAAGATCTGATCATTACATGATTTATGATGATAAGTTGAATTTTTATGGATGGGAAGAAGAATATTACATTGATAATCAAAATAATAAAAACGTTAGAGAACCAATTAATATAAAATTTAAAACTAATGATGATAGATACGATCATATTGAATCTGGTAAGTTTTGGACTATTTTAAGACATAAATATGGAAATGATTATAGTTTACAATGTGTTTTAGAAAATGTAGACCATAGTATTTTTGTTCCATCAAATAAGATAAAGTTTGAATCTCAGTAATTTAAAAAGACTCTTTATATTAAGAGTCTTTTTGTGCTTTGAGCTGCCTCTCAGACTTGAACTAAAATCTTTGCTTTAGTTATGTTTTGATAAGATTACAATTTTGTCACTAAACTTGGAGCCGCCTCTCAGACTTGAACTGAGGACCTTCGCTTTACAAAAGCGTTGCTCTACCAACTGAGCTAAGGCGGCATATATTTAATTTTTACTACAAACTAACTCTCTCTTTAAACCGTTGTTATCCACCAAAACAGCTAAGGGTGGCATATATTTAATTTGTTTAAATTAGGATTAATTCCTTATTTATATATCTATTATACTTATTTCAAATATAATTTCAAGTTATTTTATACCTTCTTCTTGCTTAATTTTATGAGTGATTTTACTTATTTTTTTCTTGTAATCACTGATTGTTTTAATAAAACCTGAAACTTCCTTCTTTTCTTCTACTTTGATTTTATGACCTAATAATTTTTTAATTTTTTGCTCTCCTTTATTGTATAAGTATTTCACTCCTTTTTTAGTTGCATTTGAACTTAATACATAAATTCTAATACCTCCTACTAAAATCATAAATCCGTATTTCTTAAATTTTTTATTAGTAAATTCTTTTACTTCATCTAAATCTGGTAAATCAAATTCTAATTCAATATCTTTTGATTTATATAATTCTCCACTATTATTTAAAACGAAAACCTTTCTTGTGACTAAAATCACAATAGAGATCAAGGATATAAAAAATAATAGTAGAGAAATATACATTTATTTATATTGAATATCTTTTAACTTCTTTGATTTGAGCGCCATTCTTAGAAAGTAGGGCAGAGATAGTTATACTAGGGTCTTTGATGAATTCTTGCTCAAGCAAAGTTCTTTCTTTGAAGTAAGTGTTGATTTTACCGTCTAGCATTTTCTTCTTTATGTCTTCTGGTTTGTCGATATTTTCTACTTCTTTTGCGAAAACTTCCATCATAGTTTTCTTTACGTCTTCGTTTACTTCGTCTGTGCTGATGAATTCTGGTCTCATAGCTGCAGCGTGCATAGCGATATCATGAGCTAATTCTGTATTACCTCCAGTAAGAGATACTACTACAGCATTTTTGTTGTTGTGAACGTAATTTGATACCACTTCACCATTAATCTCATAAACTTCTCCAAGTTCAACTTTTTCTCCAGTCTTTTGAATAACTTGGTCAATTAATTCTTTTGCAGAATTTTTCATATTCTCGATACCGTCGCTCAAAGCTTTTGAAGCGAGAGTATTTAATAAGTTTACGAAATCCTCATTCTTAGATACGAAATCAGTTTCACAGTGCAAAGCAAGTAAAATACTTTTATTACCTTCTTGTTTAACTATTACAGCCCCGTCAGTAGCTTCGCGATCTGCCTTTTTAAGAGCGATATTTGCACTAGTTTTCTTTAAGATTGCAATAGCTTTTTCCATATCACCTTCGGCTTCTTCTAAAGCTTTACGGCATTGCATAACTGAAATACCAGTTGCATTTCTAAGTTCCTTAACTAACTCAGTTGTTATTTCTATAGACATTTTTTTATTTAAAATTAATTATTAAGCTTTTTTAGCTTCTCCGTATGCATTCTTGAAATGATTTACGAAGAATTTGATTGATGCACTAGCACCATCGTTTCCTACAACAGGGTAGTCGATACCTTTCAAACTTGAATCTGTATTTAAAATACCGATTACAGGTATACCTAAATCTCTAGCTTCTTTTACAGCGATACTTTCTTTCTTAGGGTCAATTATGATTAGAGCATCAGGATTTTTCTTTAGTGTTAGTAGTCCTGTATAGTATTTTTCTAGTCTTTCCATTTTTTTAGACAACACTACTCTTTCTTTTTTAGTATATTTTTCTAATTCACCAGTTTTTGATTCTTTTTGGTATTTTTCAAGTTCAGCAATCCTTTTCTTGATTTCAGAGTAATTTGATAAAGTTCCACCAATCCAACGTTCATTAACATAAGGCATATTCAAAGATGAAGCTACACTAACGATAGTGTCTTTTGCTTCTGGCTTAGTTCCAACGAATAGAATAGTCTTAGAACCTTCGCCTAAATGAGCTACGAAATCGGTCGCAACCTTCAATAATTCACTAGTTTTTTCTAGGTTGATAATATCAACTCTATTTTTAGTTGTGTGGATATAAGGTGAAGCTGAAGGGTTTCTTTTTGACTTAGAATAGCCGTATTGCACCCCTGCACTTACCATATCTTTTATTAATTGACTGTCATTTTGTTCTGTTACTTTACTTTTTTGCATTTTTGTATTGTATCAGAATATTGTAACTTTTGCAATGCCCAGTCGCTCGCGAGCGACTGGGCAAGGTATTTTTAAAATAAGCTTATTTTTTGCCAAAAACCTTTTTTTCGGTTAAGATTAAGAAATGAAACAATCACAACTTTTTACTAAAACTCGTCGGGAAGCCCCATCTGATGAAGTTTCAAAAAACGCTGAACTCTTAATTAGGGCTGGGTTTATTCATAAAGAAATGGCTGGAGTCTATGATTTTTTACCATTAGGTTTAAAAGTAATAAAAAAGATTGAAAATATCATTCGGGAAGAGATGGATATGATAGGCGGAACTGAAATGCGTACTTCTGTTTTGCAATCTAAAGAAGTCTGGGAAAAGTCTAATCGTTGGAGTGATGAAGTTGTTGATAATTGGTTTAAGACGAAACTTAAAAACGGAAGTGATATCGGACTTTCTTTTACTAATGAAGAAGCCTTCTCAAATATTATGAAGCAGTATGTTTCTTCATATAAAGATTTACCTATTTTCCCTTATGACTTTAAAAGCATTTTCCGTAATGAAGTTAGAAGTAAATCCGGCATAATGCGCGGTAGAGAATTCTATTGGAAAGCTCTTTATTCTTTTGCAAAAGACGAAAATGAACACAATATGTTTTACGAAAAGATAAAGCAATCTTATATCAATATTTTTAAACGTGTTGGTATTGGGCATCTTACTTATTTAACCTTTGCTTCAGGAGGTACTTTCTCTCAATTCTCTCACGAATTTCAAACTGTAACTTCTGCAGGAGAAGATACTATATATATCGATGAAGATAAGGGAATTGCTGTAAACCAAGAAGTATTTAATGACGAAGTCTTAGCTACTTTAAATCTAGAAAAGAATAAATTAGTTGAGCAAACAGCAGTTGAAGTAGGGAATATTTTTTCTTTAGGTACCAAGTTCTCAGCGCCTTTTGATTTGAAATATACTGATGAAAAAGGTGAAGAAAAGCTAGTAGTTATGGGTTCTTATGGTATTGGATTAGGTCGTCTGATGGGTACAGTAGTAGAGACTTTATCTGATGATAAAGGTATAATTTGGCCGAAATCTATTGCTCCATTTTTAGTGCATTTGCTTGTTTTAGGAGAAGACGAAGAAGTTCGCAAAGAAGCAGATTTAGTTTACAGTATGCTTTTGCAAAATAATATAGAAGTTCTTTTTGATGATAGAGTTTCTCTTTCTCCAGGAGAAAAATTCGCAGATTCTGATCTTTTAGGTATGCCTATTCGTATTGTTGTTTCAGCACGTAGTATAAAAGAAGGAGGAGTAGAAATCAAAAACAGAACAGCAGAAAAGGGAGAAATTATTAAAAAAGAAAATTTAGTGGAATTTCTTAACAAAGAGAATTAAAGA
Organism: Minisyncoccota bacterium; assembly: GCA_018062065.1. GTDB lineage: Bacteria > Patescibacteriota > Minisyncoccia > Phycocordibacterales > UBA9973 > UBA9973. The sequence continues at coordinate 45,473 of JAGOSX010000002.1, forward strand.
TGTTTGATAAAATTTACAAATTATTTTCTAACGATATAGGTATCGATTTAGGCACTGCGAATACTTTAGTTTACCTTAAAGGTAAGGGCATAGTTATTAATGAACCTTCTGTGGTAGCGCTTAATGTCAAAACTAATCAAGTTTTAGCGGTAGGTATTAAAGCCAAAGAAATGCTCGGACGCACTCCGGGTCATATTAAAGCAGTGCGTCCTCTCGTAGATGGAGTTATTTCAGACTTTGAAGTTACCGAAGAAATGCTTTCATATTTAATCAATAAAGCAGACAAAATGAATCCGAAACTTTTTCGCCCTCGTGTAGTTATCGGTATCCCTTCAGGGACTACTAACGTAGAATCTCGAGCTGTTTATGATGCAGCTCGCAGTGCTGGAGCGAGGGAAGTATATCTTATCGAGGAGCCTATGGCTGCTGCAGTAGGAATACGTTTACCAGTCAAAGACCCAGTAGGCTCTATGATTATTGATATTGGAGGAGGTACTACTGATATTGCAGTTATATCTTTAGGAGGTATAGTTCGCTCTAAGAATTTAAAAATTGCAGGGGATAGACTAAACAACGATATCATCTCATATATGCGTAGTGAGTTTAAAATTTTAATTGGAGAAAAAACAGCCGAAGCTGTAAAGATGAGTATTGGGACTGTTATATCTATGGGCTATATGGAAACCGAAGTTAGAGGACGAGATTTACTTACTGGTCTTCCTCGTGAAGTTGTCGTGACTGATTCTGATATTCGTGAAGCTACTGCTTTATCAATTCGTGAATTCATAGATGGGGTGAAAGATTTATTAGAATCCACTCCTCCGGAAATACTTTCAGATATTATGAAAAGAGGAATTACTCTCTCAGGGGGAGGGGCTTTGATTATGGGACTTGATCAACTTCTTTCTGATACTTTAAAAATACCTATTTATGTAGTGGATGATCCTCTTTCTGCGGTGGCGCGCGGTTGCGGAGTAGTGCTTGAAGACTTTGAAAATTTTAAAGATGTATTAATTAATAATCAAGATGAGTTACACTCTCGATAAACAAAGAAGAAATAAAAAGTTACGAAATACTTTTTTTGTAATTTTAATTTTTCTTTTAATTTTTTATTTTAATAAACCCTTAGGTAAAATCTTGGGTGGATTTGCTACTACAGTCTTCAAACCAGTTTTAGTTTTAGGTAACAATATGAGTGAACGTTTGCATAATTTCGGTTCTTATTTTGTTGCAAAAAATACTTTGCTAAAAGAAAACGATACCCTCAAAGAAGAAAACCTTACCCTTAAAGCTGAGCTTTCAAACTATCAAAGTATAGAAAACGAAAATAAAAGTCTCAAAGAATTATTAGGTAGATTAGGAGAAAACAACTCATATATATTAGCTACGATTTTAGCAAAACCTAATACTACTTTATTCGATACTTTATTATTAGACGTCGGCGAAGATCAAAACATCTCAGTCGGCGATATCGTTTTTGCTTACGGTAATATTCCTTTAGGTAAAATTAGTGAAGTTTATAATAATACTTCTAAAGTTACTTTATTTACTAATCCAGGAGAAAAAACTAATGCAGTCATAAGTAGTACTAATACCTATATCGACCTTATTGGTCGCGGAGGAGGGAATTTTGAAATAATTTTACCGAGAGATTTTAC
>JAGOSX010000029.1 GCA_018062065.1 Minisyncoccota bacterium
ACTCCTCCAGGCACCGGAGTTATAAACGAAGCCTTTGGAGAGGCACTTTCAAAATCTACATCCCCCACTAAAACACTATCTTCTTCTGAAGTTCCAGCATCAATAATAATTACACCGTCTTTTACCATATCGCCATTAATGATTTTACCTTTTCCAACTCCTGTAATAATAATATCCGCATTTTTTATTAATTCTTCTTTGTCGCTACTTCGTGAATTAATAATTTCAAAATTTAAACCTCGGTGATGCATAATATTTGCGAGAGGTTTACCGACTAATTTACCTTCCCCTACTATAAGTATTTTTTTATCATTTAAATTTAAATTCAAAGAATCGAGTAAATGCATGCAAGCTATAGCTGTAGGTGGAGAAAGAAACAAATCTCCATTATAAAATTGACTAGAGAGCTCCCCTCCTAAGCAATCTACGTCGAGTTTCGGATCTATACTATCTAAAACTTTTTTTGTATCAATAGAAATAGGTAGAGGAAGTTGCACTATAACTCCACACATATTTTCAATCTTATTAATCTCTTGTATTTTATTTATCAATTCTTCGGTAGTAATATTATCGTCAAAATTAGCATCGTAAAATTCTATCCCTAAATCTTCTGCTTTAGCTTTTTTTAAATTTACGTATTTTACTGATGGCGCGTCATTACCTACTAAAATATCAGAAAATATAGGTTTAAAATTTAAACCTTGAATTTGATTTTTTATCTCTTCTAAAGTCTCTTTGCTTATTTTTTTACCATCTATAATTTTCATATTTTTATAGTGAATTTACAGAACTATTAATATCCCAAAAATTCGTTTTTAATATCATCTCTATGGGCTCTTCTTTTATACCGATGCATACTGACGAGTATACCTAAAGCAGCAAACTCTGTTAAAAGATGAGAGCCTCCGTAACTCATAAAAGGAAGCGGAATACCAGTCACAGGCATAACTCCTAAATTCATACCTATATTAATCAATATATGCGTTATAAAATAAATAGCAACTCCGAGAGCAAATAAAGTTTCAAAATTTGAAGCTCCAAAAGAAGCAAAATACAGTATTCGCCAAATAAGTAACCCAAACAAAATAAGCAAAGTCACAGACCCAACAAACCCCCACTCTTCAGAAAAAGCTGCGAAAATAAAATCAGTCTGAGGTTCAGGTAAGAACTTGAGTCTTGATTGTGTACCGAAACCTATACCCTTGCCCATAAATTGCCCACTCCCAACAGCAATCGTTGATTGAAAAACGTTATATCCAGAACCCCGAATATCAGCGAGCGGATTAAAGAAATTTAAAATTCTATCCTTTTGATAAGGAGCGAAAACTGAAGTCCAAAGTACTAAAAATACTAAAACTGCTCCTCCGAATACTATACTTAAATGCTTTTTCGAAATACCAGAAACTAAAACCATACCTAACCAAATAAAAAATATCACCATAGCCGAACCGAAATCTGGTTGCAAGAAAACCAATACAAAAGGAATAAGTGCGTAAAGTCCTGAAATAAATATATGCTTAAAGTTTTTAATCTCTACGTGACGACGAGAGAAATATTTCGCTAAAACTAAAATCAAAACTAACTTCATCATATCTACCGGTTGCAAGAAAATTCCTCCAAAGTTAAACCAACTCTGAGCTCCGTTTGAAACTTGACCTAGAATAAAAAGAAAAAGTAAAAGCCCAGAGAAGAATAAAAACAAATAAACTAAAACTTTCGTCTGCTTAAGAAAAGAAAAATCTAAAAATGAAAAGAAAAGGAAAACTAAAAACGATATAGAAGTCCAAACGATTTGCTTCGTAGCAAAATTCCCAACATCTTCAGTTGGAGCAAAAGATTGCATAGTTACAATACCGAAAAACACTATCGGCAATACGATAAAAACTATTTTCCAATCAATTTTTTTAATAAAATCTAAAAACATTATTTTAATTCCGCCGTAAAGATATTATAAAGAGGAATTATTTCTTTAGTAACTACTTTCTTAGGCATAGGACTACGCCAAGTAAAATATACTTGCTCCTCGCTCTCGCTACCTAATACGTCTACCTTAGTACCACTAACAGAAAGAGCATTTGCATATTCATCATACAAAATCGCAACGGCATTAATATTTGGAATAGTGAAAAGAGAATTATTTTTCAAAGTAGCCGTTAATTTAGGAACAGTATCTTCATTTTCAAATTTAATATCAGAAACAGTAATAGTTAATTGATCAACTTTTTCTTTTGCTACGTTAACCCAAACTGGGGTTTCTGTAAATTCAAAACTAGTATAGACTGGCACCGAATTACCTAGATTTATTGCTGGTTCAAAAATTGCAAATTTTCCTCTCGGTGGAACAAATGTTTCCCCTTCTCTCATACCTATATAAAGATTATTCGCATCAGCAAAACGAAAACGGTATTTGATTTTATTGATTGCTTGATTATCGTTTTGATTTTCAATATATGCAACAGCATTATAACGTCCAGGCACAACTTCAAAAGTCCTAGACCAAAATACTGATAACTTATCTACTTGATTCAAACAAGCAAGAGGACATTCTCCTCCGCAATCTATTCCCGATTCGTTACCGTTTTGCTTACCATCATTGCAAGTCGGAGGCTTATTAAAATAAGGCCAAAGGAAATAAGTAGCAATAGCTCCAAAAAAGATAACTAATCCACCAATATATGTAATTTGCCGTCTCAAAGCCCAAGTCATAACTCTAGTATAGCAGAAAAATTAAAGAATATAAATTATTTAACAAAATATTTTATTACTTAATTTTGAAACCTAAAAAGTTTTTTATATATTGTAATATATTTTCTTGATATAAATATTTAAAAATACGGTTTAATTCAAGAATTCCTAATATAGAAATTATAAAAAATGGAATAAAAACAACAACTAAAGCACTAATTACAAAAAATAAGCCTATTGTTTCTGATATACCAACAAAACTTGCAGCAGGTTTTAAAGCATTGAGAGATATGTATAAAGTAGACAAAACAAAATAAAAAATAAAAAATAAATTCAAAAAAAATAATTTAAATTTTAAGAAAAAATAAACTAAGTAAAAAATTACTATACTTAATATTAAAAAAATAGAAAGAAAGAATATTTGATTTATTTCTTTAAAATTATTAGACCAACTAATAAACATATTAGAAATTAAATAAAAAAAAGAAAAATAAAAAAGAACACGATGCTTATTTTTAATAAAATTAACATGCTCAAATCCTTCATCCAAATCTTCTTCACTCCAGCCTTCATTTTTCAAAACTTCGCGAATTCTAGCGTCATCCTTCCCTGCTTTTCTTTCATTTTCTAT
>JAGOSX010000014.1 GCA_018062065.1 Minisyncoccota bacterium
TTAGTTTAGAGAAGGATTTTGAGGAAACCAGCTTTTTTCTAAAGTTTCATATCTTGTATTTAATTTTTCATATTCATCACGTAATTTTTCAACACTTTCTTCTGTTATATCTTCTTCTAATATTTTATTCTCTAATGCTTTTATTTGAAAAGACAAGACGTTTATTTCTTTCTCAAGTTTATCAGATTCATTAAAATTCTCAGCAAAGACAAGATTATTATGTAATCTAAAATTCTCTTTATTTAATTCTTTCTTTTTCTCATTTTTTTCATTAAGTTCATTTAATAGGGATTCTTGTTTAGTAATCTCAGTACTTATATTATAAAGTTTTTCTTTTAAATCTGTAAAATATTCTTTTTGTTTATCTTGAAAGTCTAAAGCTTCGACATTCATTTTTGCTAAATTCTCTGTATTTTCAACATCTTCCTTTTTACCTATAATTCTACGAATATTATAATCTTCTTCTAGAGTGTCATCATTAGATTTTGATAAATCTATTTTTTTTTGTAATTTATTTTTATCTTCAGGGTTTTTAAACCATTTAAATTCTTCCATATATTTATTTCATTAATCTTTTAAATTTTATATTTCCACTACCGAAAAATAGGAAAATAATTGCTGCAGAATATACGACTAAGTCTTCTACTTCCCAAAGTCCGAATTGTAGTAGCATAGTAGTTACCGAGCAAGCGAAGAATATCGCTATAAGTATAGTAGTGATACGAGTCATATATCCTAAAATAAACAAAATACCAAAAATCATTTCTGCAAATCCTACACTAAGCACGAAAAGCTCATTCGTAAACCAAGGGAAAATATTTATCATAAAATTCCAATTATGAGTTTCGAGAAATGATAAAGATAGTTCAGGATAAGCTAACTTCTCTGTAAAAGCTAATACTATCAGAGATAAACCTACTCCAAGCCTTACTATTAAAAGAGAATATTTATTCCAAATCTCACAACTTTGATGATTTTGAGAATTCTTGATAAAGAAATAAATTGCTAAAGAAATAAGTATCAAATTTTCTAAAAGAGTAATCATTCCTCCATATAATCCTACCCCGACAGTAAAAATAAAAAGTAAAATAGAAGCTATTCTTGGATAAAAATTAAAGATAAACATAATTCCAATTAAAGCTTGCGCAATAGACAAAACTAAAGTGATAGTATTTTCAATATCAATATTTGGAACTAAAATTATTTTCCAAACAAAGCTAACTGTCACTAAAAACAATCCTAAAACAACTTGAGCAATTCGATTGATCAATTTTTCATTTCTATTTGCAAAGTTATTTAAGGCGGTAGGCTCTTTTACAAACTTATCAATAAGTCCATAAACTAAAACTACGAGCATGCTAATACCCATCCATATCCAAACTTCACTACTTTCAATATTAAAAAACGGATAAAGTCCTCTTTTCGTAGCTATTACTTCATCTTCTTCTACGAACCATTTAACGTGAGCAAAAGCAGAATTAAAAGATAATAAGTAAAATGCTAATAAATAGACTAAATTTTTAATATTTTTCATATACCTATATTATACAACAAAAAAAATACTAGTAAAAAAGTATTTTTAATTAAGGCTATTAAGTATAAAGTTAAATTCTTTTAAAACAGCCTCGGCACCATCTGATACTTCAAATTCACTTTCAATTATTATCGGCTTATCAATAATTTGCGCACAATTAATTATTTCTAATTGCTGAGTTTTAAATAAAGGCTCATGCAAATATTCAAAACCACTAATATGAAATTGTTTAATTTTGTCTTGAAAAATTACAATAAAAGCTTTAGCAGAATCCATGCTAGGATCATTTGAGTATGAATGATTTAAATCTAAAACAAGATTCCAATTTTTATGTTTTTCAAAAAATATTTTAAAATCTTCTAAATATTTAAAAGACGCTTTTTTATTATCCATATTTTCAACTGCCTTAATCATTAGATTATATTTATCAAATATAGAAAAATCCGAAACAATATCAGGGTGCACAACAACAAGATCCGCATTGATAGATAAGTAATAATCTTGAACTTTTTTTAAAAAATCATGATTTAGATCATCGTTTTGATATCTTAAGTCACAAGGCAAATGAATAGATTTGTATTTAAAACCTTTAATACTTTCAGTTATAACTTCCAATTGATCTAAATCTTTGTAAGAATGCAAGTGAATCTCAATAGCATTAATTTTTGAGTTTTTTAGATTATTTATATTTTCTAAAGAAAAAGGGTTTATAAACTTATGACAAACGCCATGCGAAAATCCTATAAGTAAATCGTTTTTATTTTTCATTATTTCTGGGGTGCCTATCCGGATTCGAACCGGAGATAAAGGCTCCACAAGCCTCTGTGTTACCACTACACCATAAGCACCATATTAATTAGGTCTCTATACCCAACCCTCTATAAGTTAACATATTTTTTTGAAATTTCAAAGAATCTTGCTTTGAATGATGAACTAAAAAATGGCAATTATGGCAAAGCCAAGCTAAATTAGATACATTATTATTTTTTCTGTTCTTGTCAATATGATGTACTGCCAAAATCCTTAAATCTTCTGTTCTGCATAAAGTACAAGTTTTTTCTATTTTATTTCTATCTAAAACACTTCTATAAGCGAATAAACCTTCTTTCCAATTTTTATGTTTTTCACCAACGAATTCTTTATTTCTCCAAACAGTTTGACAAGATTTACTACAAAAAAATTTTTTACTCTTAGAATTTTTAATTGCTTTTAACTGTTTATAAGATTCTTTTCCACATAAATCACATTTTATGTTTTTACCTAATTTTCTATCTTCATAACGACAAGACAAAGAACAATATTTTGCTTGACCTTTATTTATCAAAGAGGGCTTACCATAAAAAGTTTTTGAACATTTTTTACAATTTAATACGGGCATAAACTAATTATAAGAAATATTTTTTATAATGTAAATATGTAGCCTTGTGGTAGTATTTAGAAATCTACTTACTTAAGAAACTAGGCGCTTTTTATGTATTTGCATTAAATATTTAGCTCCTTCAACTAAAATCAAATTCAAAATTAACCAAAGGAAAACAAAAGGAATCCAAGATAAAGGCATCGGGGCAAGAGCGAAAGTATGTCTCATAAACGGTATAGTCATCGTAGCAACAAGCAAACTAAGCGAGATTAGAAGACTAAAATTTAATTTTTTATTAGCAAAGATATTATAAGTCCAAATAGGTTTTGATAATGAACGGAAAGAATAAGTAATAGCAAGTATATATGAGGAGAAACAAACGAAGAATATAGCCCTAGCAACATGAACTTCTAAACCAATATGCAGAAGGAAATAATACAATACGAAAAGCAAAGCTGAAGAAAGAATTCCTATACCTAAAGTCAATATTTTAACTTCTTTAGAGAAAATTAATTGCAAATCTTTACCTTTATATTTATCGTGATCGATATCTTCATCGAATGCAAAAGACAAAGCAGGCAAAGATCCAGTAAATAGATTAACCCAAATTATTTGTAATGCGGTTAAAGGTAAAGCAAGATTAAAAATCAAACTCCCTCCAATCACGAAAACTTCATCAAGCGAGTTAGACATAAGATAAACGAAACTCTTTCTAATATTAGCGAGAATTTTCCTACCTTCATCAATAGCTAAAGAAATAGTTTCAAAATTATCATCAAGCAAAACCAAATCTGCAGCTGATTTTGCTACGTCTGAACCTGAACCGAGAGAAATTCCGATATCCATAGCTTTTAAGGCAGGAGAGTCATTGACTCCGTCACCAGTCATCGCTACTATCTCCCCTAACTTTTGATATAAAGTCCCAATCCGAAGCTTGTCTTCAGGAGTAACACGCGCAAAAATTTTAATATTTGGAAATACATCTAATAATTCTTCATCAGTCATTTTCCGCAAATCAGCTCCAGTCAAAACTGCTTCTGGGGTAGCGTGCCAATCTAAATCTTTTGCAACCGAAAGAGCTGTACCTGGTAAATCACCTGTAACTAGGACCATCTTAATCCCGTGACTTTCAATATTTTTAATAGCTTGAGGTACTTCAGGACGAATAGGGTCGAAAAACACTAGCATACCTAAAAATTCAACATTATTAATTTCATCGATAGAGAATTTAGCGTTTTTCTTTTTTAATTTAGCAATACCAATAAGTCTTTTACCTTCACTGCTTGTTTTATCTATCCAAGAATTAACTTTCAAATAATCTTCTTTAGAAGAATTTGAAAGTTTAAGTAAAATATCTGGAGCGCCCATTATAGTGTAAGTATCTTCACTTAAAGAAATTGAAAATTTATTAGTAGAGTTAAAAGGTAAAATAATATTTTTCTTATTTTCAAAAATAAAATCAATAGCTACGTTGTGAAGTAAAGCTGATTTTACTATATTAACTTCAAAAGGACGACCTTTGAAATTCCACTTAGATTTTTCTTCATTTGGATTTTCTAAAATTACGTCAACGTTATTTAAAGCTCTTTTAATTAATTCTTTTTCATTTTCATCAAAAGTATTTTTATCTAAGTCTTCTTTATTTTCTAAAATATTTGAAGTTGGATAAAGTCCAACTAATTGCATATCTGCTTTAGTTAAAGTTCCGGTTTTATCAGTCATAATCAAAGTCGCAGACCCGAGAGTCTCAGCAGCTGAGAGTTTGCGTACTATCCCCTTTTTATTAGCTATACGAGTAGCACCAATAGCAAGGATAATAGTAAGCACTATCGGCAAAGCTTCTGGCACAGCTCCGACCGCTACAGCCGAAGAAAGCACAAGCATAGGGAGCAATGCTTCTCCTCTCGAGATACCTAAAAATAAAATTCCTAAAACAATAATAATTACAAGTCCAAAAATAAACCAAGCAAGTTTACTCACGCTTTTTTGGAGTGGAGTTTCGCTACGTTCTACTTTTGAAACTATTCCTGCGATTTTACCTATTTCAGTATGATTACCGGTAGCATAAACTAAGGCTTCACCGTAACCTTCTACCACTAAAGTTCCCGCATGTACCATATTAATTCTTTCTACTAATTCAGTACCTATATCTAGTATTGTATCGTCTTTCTCTATTGGTAAAGATTCTCCAGTAAGAATAGCTTCATCAACTCGTAAATTATTTGCAAAAAGCACCCGAGCATCAGCCGGCACACGAGATCCATATGATAACTTTAAAATATCTCCTGGCACTATTGTACTAGAATCGATTTCCATCTCTCTCCCGTCACGAATAACTTTAGATCTGTCTTTGATATAGCTAGTTAGTTTGTCTAAAGTATTCTCAGCATGATATTCGTGATAAAAACCTAAAATTACATTTAAAAAAACAGCAAATAAAATAACCCCAGTATCTATCCATTCAGCTAAAGTAAAAGTTATTATTCCAGCTCCAACGAGCAAGAATATAAGAGGGCTTTTAAATTGCTTGAAGAAAATACTTATAGCAGACTTTTTTTCTTTATTATGAAAAGTATTAGTCCCGTAACCTTTGAGACGAAAATTAGCTTCATTTTCACTCAGACCTTTTTCACTAGTATTCAAACTTTGAAATGCTTTTTCTTTATCAAAACTCCAAATTTGCAAAAAATGTTCCATGTTTAGATTTTAACACAAAACTCTTGCATAAAAAATTGATAATGCTATAATAATATCGTGCAATTAAATATGAATAATTTAATAAAGAAATCTTACGGGAAGCAAATTCTCTCTATTTCTATTATTAAATCTCTCTTTACCCAAGAGAACTTGAAGATTCATATTTAATTTTTACTCTCCCAACAACAAGAATAGAAACTAAATACGAGTCCTCAAGTGAGGACTCGTGTTCTTTTATCTAACAATTAAAAATCTTTAATATGTATGAACTTTTTTATTTTGATTCTCCTAAAGGAGAAAACAGTCACCTTGAAAAAACAGGTCAGTTTATTACTAATTTAGGTACTAAATTAGGTGAGCTTTCAAAAAAAATTCAAGAAGAAGAAGATCCTAATCAAAAAGAGGTTTTAAAACGAGAATTTCAAAACACACAAGATCATTTAAACACAATGTTTAAATTATCTAAAAGCAAAAATTCCCCAGGAATTAAATGAACTTTATAGTGAGAAGAAAAATAGATTTCTTCTCACTATTTTTATTTTACAAATACTTCAAAAAGATTTACGAAATCGTACGCTTGAATAGTTAATAGAAAAATAAGTGAGCAAATAAATGCAGAAACCAAGCACCAAGAACAGAATTTACGTAATATAAAAATCTGCACAAGTATTAAATACATAGAGAAAAGAAAAGCAAAAACTGAAAGTAAAACTAAAAATACTACATAAATTTGAGGTAAAACTGCTCCTAAAAATGCTAAAGCTAAATAAGAAGAAAAAACAAAAATATAATAAATCATTCCAAAAACTTCAACTGGCACTCCCAAGAATTTAGAATAATCACTATGCACCACAGTCTGACAATCAAACTTAATAGGGCAAATCAAAGGACGATCTGCTCTTTTTTCTTTATAAATATGCCTTGCAACAAAAAATCCAAACAAAGCTAAAATAGCAGTTACTAATTTTACCAACACAAATTCATTTAATATCATATTAAATAAATATACCAAATTTTAAGAGAAAAATAAATTAATTACCTAACTCATTTTCTAAAACTTTCACTCTTTCTTTCAGAGATTCTAAACGAGCACGATATCCTTCTATCTCTTTTTGTTGTTCTTGAATAGCTTTTGTCATAGGGGCAATTAACTCAGTATATCTCATAGTCTTACCTCTAAACTCCGTATTATCAGTCAAAACAATATTAGTCTTCTTGCCTATTACTTCTTCTACTTCTTGAGCTATGAAACCATAGTCTATGCCTGTACTATCTTTCATAGTATATGAGACTGGACGTAATTTCTTTATGAATTCTAGTCCTAAGTCTGTATCGTTTATGTTTTCTTTGAGGCGGAGGTCGGAAGGAGAAGAATAAGCAACTTGTAAATCTATAGAAGTTACATTTGTATTACCAACACGGACAGTATTAGAGTTATTTACCACTGCTCCATACCCGATAACAATCGCATTACTAAGACCACTGGTAGCGGTTTCTGCATCATATCCTATACCAGTATTATAATTACCAGTCACATTTGTAGATAAAGAGCTAGACCCAACCGCTGTATTATAATTTCCAGTATTATAGTAAAGTGTATTCATTCCTAAACTAGTATTATCATTACCTGGTGGATTAGCTAATAACGAATTTGTACCGATAGCCGTATTATTATTACCTACAGAGTTATAAAGCAAAGTCGCATAACCAGCTGCTGTATTATTAGAACCTGTATTTATTTTCCATGAAGAATAACTTCCTAAAGCTGTATTATTAGTACCGGAAGAAAGGCTTAACATAGATGAATAACCGACACCTGTATTATTAGTACCAGTTATAGTTAAATTACCAGCGTTTAACCCAGCAAACATATTTCCAGTACCGGTATTATGCATAAACAAAGTAGAACCTTTGTAAATATTAGTATTACTACCTAAAACGACATTATCTAAAACATTAAACAAAGAAACTACGGCTCCTGCATCAACCCAACCATTATTTCCAGAACTCGCTCCATTTACTGCTGTTGTTACAAAAGCAGTAGTAGCTAATTTATCGCTATTATCATTACTACTTGGAGTTGGGGCTTGCAATGAACCTAAAAAGGTAGGTCCATCTAGATTAGCTTTTAAATTTAAAGCTGAGTTAAGGTCAGATTGTTGTGTATACAGATCACCATTTGTGTCACCAATACTACCCCAAACGGTACCAGAACCAGTTCCTAAATTTTGCCAAGTAGCATTTCCATAGGCGTCAGAAGTCAGAACTTTTCCTACACCAGCCCCCGTAGAAATCTTGATTGTATCATCAAAAATAACTGGACCTAAAACTCTAAAACCATTAACTGCAATTAAACCAGTTTTAGTTTGCAGATCTGGACCTACATTTATTGGTCTAGGAGTATTTGCGTTTGGAGGAGTAGAAGTAGAATTTAAAAATGTCGCAAATATAGAATTTGCAAAAGAAAACATTACTAAAAATACTAGTAATGAAGTTAAAATTATTTTATTTTTTAAAAATTTATTTTTCATTTAATTTTTCTTTTTTAAACTCTCTAAATACTCGACTCTTTTTTCATATTCTTGAATGGTCTTTTTATAATTTTCTATTATTTCTTGTTGTTCTTGAATAGCTTTTGTTAAAGGTGAAAGCAAGCTAACATAACGTAAAGTTTTCATACCGAACTCCGTATTATCAGTCAAAACAATATTAGTCTTCTTGCCTACTACTTCTTCTACTTCTTGAGCTATGAAACCATAGTCTATGCCTGTACTATCTTTCATAGTATATGATACTGGACGTAGTTTCTTTATAAATTCTAGACCTAAGTCTGAGTCGTTTATGTTTTCTTTGAGGCGGAGGTCGGAAGGAACTGAGTAATTAACTTGTCCTTCTATAACCGAAGTAGCTCCTCCATTATTAGGATCAGTATCATTATCAGGATTACCAATCCTAATTTTATTAGAATTAATAACTTCAATATTGTGACCAATAGCGGTACTATTACTGTAAAGATTAGCTACCCCTGCACTATATCCGATAGCAGTATTAACGTCACCGATTTGATTGTAACTTAAAGTTAAAGCTCCAACTCCAGTATTATTATTTCCAGAAGTATTCGGATACAAAGCATTATAACCAATAGCTACATTAGAATCTCCACTAGTATTACTATACAAAGAATTAGCTCCAGCAGAAGTAAGATAATACCCATCATTTAAATTATTAAAAGCGGATTTATAGCCTAAAGCAATATTTTGACCTACAGCATTTGCTCCTGTGTTATACAAAGATTGATATCCTAAAGCAACCATATAACCAGTTGTTCCGTTTAATAACCTTAAAGCTCCCTCTCCAATACCCACAGTATGACTAGAAACAGTACTTGAAATTGGACCAGCGCTCTTACCTAAAAAGAAATTAAGCGAACCATAAGTATGTAAAAATCTTTCACTAGAAGCTGGAGAACCTACAGCATCAGATTTATATAAAACTGTATTACTTTCTAATTTAAGGTTATCAGTTAGAGTTGTTAAGGTTACGTTATTACCTGAATCTGTCCAACCTCCTCCTGAGTTAGAACCTAAAAGAATTGCGTTATTTACAAAAGCAGTAGTAGCTAATCTAGTTGAATTATCTGAACCTGGAATTGCATTTAATGCTCTTGGTGTGCCTGTAAAAATATTTAATCCTGACAAATTAGCTTTAGTGTTTAATGCTGATTGTAAATCTGTTTGATTAGATAAAGTACCAGATATAGATCCCCAATTAATTTGTAAACTACTATTTTGGGTTTTCCAAGTAGCGAAACCATTTGCGTCAGAAGTCAGAACTTTTCCTGCACCGTAACCTGAAATAGGTAAAAATAAAGTCGTATCAAAAATAACTGGACCTAAAGACCTAAAACCTTCGTTTATTATTAAACCACCTGACTTTTGTTGAGAAGACAAACTAATATTAAAAACTGGGAAAAATCTTTCAGAGCTAATACCAGGTGCAGTATTCGGTATTTGCCAACCAGCAAAAGCAGTCAAGGTAAAAGAAGTAAATAAAATTATTATTACCAATTTTCCAATATATTTAATTTTAAATTTATTAAAATTCATTATTTTAATTTGTTTTCTAATTCGACTAATCTTTTTGCAAAGTCTTCTAATTCTTTTTTATCATTTTCTAATTGTAAATCTTGCTCTTGCACAGCTTTTACTAAAGGCGCGATTAATCCTTCATACCTCATACTCTTTTGTCTAAACTCCGTATTATCAGTCAAAACAATATTAGTCTTCTTGCCTATTACTTCTTCTACTTCTTGAGCTATGAAACCATAGTCTATACCTGTACCATCTTTCATAGTATATGAGACTGGACGTAATTTCTTTATGAATTCTAGTCCTAAGTCTGTATCGTTTATGTTTTCTTTGAGGCGGAGGTCGGAAACAACAGTAGGAGCAACTTGAAATTCGACTGTAGAGATAGAAGTATTTCCTAATCTAATTTTATTGCTTTGAGCAACAGTAGTTCCATAACCAATAGCTACAGTATTAAAAAGATTACTAGTAGTAGGTCCAGCTCCATAACCAATAGCTATATTATAAGAACCAGTAGTATTATTAATTAAAGCTCCAGATCCAACAGCTACATTATAAGAGCCTGTAGTATTATTTCTTAATGCCTGATACCCAACTGCAGTATTATAAACGCCAGTTGAATTTCCATTTGTTGTGTAAGTATTTAATAAAGTTTCATATCCTAAAGCTGTATTATAAACTCCTCCACCACCCAAACCTAAAGCTTTTGATCCGATAGCAGTATTGTTAGAAGTAAACGAATCCGCAACAGATAAAGCTTTATAACCGAAAGCTGTATTTTTTTCACCAGTCAAAATTGTATCTAACGCTAATAAAGAATCATTACCTACAGCTGTATTATACTGTCCAGAAAGATTCAGAGAACCAGAATTTAATCCTAAGAAAGTATTACCTAAACCACTATTATGAATAAAACGATTTGAGTTACTATATCCCCCCTTGTAAACAATACTTGCTTCTCCTATAGAAATATTATCAGAGGAAGTAATTAAAGAAACTTGATTACCTGTATCACTCCAACCATTTGCACCTCCAGTTCCAGCTCCTATTTTACTCTGAACAAAAGCAGTAGTAGCTACAGAAGTATCATTATCATTTAAGGCTAAAGTTTCATTTGATTTTGGTTCCCCAATAAACTGAGGACTATTCAAACTAGCTTTTAAATTTAAAGCATTTTGTAAGTCATATTGATCAGCTAAAGTACCAGTAATAGATCCCCAAGTAGTACTACCACTAGAACTGCCTGTTGGAGCCCAACTAGCTTCACCAGTTGCATTTGAAGTAAGAACTAAACCATTTCCAGCGCCATCAGGAATTTTTATCAAAGAGTCTAACCTGACGTAATCAGTAGAACGAAAACCTCCTACAATTAAACTTCCACTTTTCCTTTGAGTCACAGTACTTGTATTTATAGGAGGAAATTTATTTTCGTAAATTATAACATCAACAGGTATATCATTATCAGTTACGGAAGCAGAAAAATTTTGCGCAGGCAAAGTATCATAATTTGTATCTAAAGTTAAAGCTTGATCAATAGAAGCAGTAATAGTTATATTTTCACTATCAGTATCTGGATCATGAGGCCCTGTTACAGTAATAGGTTGAGGGGTATTCCAATTAACAATATTGAAGGAAACGTCAGGTGCAGATAAAGTAAGAGCAGTAGTATCAGAAGAAGAAACATCTATAACGACGTTACCGCTCGGCTGAGACCCTAAAACTATAGAAAAAGTATCAGTCACTCCTTCTTCAACAACACTAGTATTCCCTCCAGTCTGAGTAATACTAAAAGAAGGAATATCATTATCGATAAAATCTATCTGACGAGTTTGATTTGCGAGTGGATCAAATTGATTATCTGAAGAAGTATCGTTAATAGCAAAAGTGATGACTTGGTCTTGCTCATTTGTAGGGTTTGAATCCTCTGTAGCAGTTACAGAAACATTTTGAGCAACGTTCCAATTACCACTCGTAAAGGTTAGACTTGTTGTATTTAAAGTAATTTGAGGTGAAGATTCAGTAATGTCGATAACGACGTTACTAGCAGGCTCTGTGCCTAAAACTACTTGATAAGCTGTAGAATTAGTAGCACCTTCAGTCATAGACAAATCACTAACAGGAGTAATAACAAAAGAAGGAGTATCATTATCAGTCACATCTGCATTTCGAGTTTGATTAGGCAACGCATTATAACCAGAATCAGCAGAAGAAGGATCGAAAGTTATAGTTTGATCTACCTCGTTTACTGTATTTGCATCTTGTGAACCAGTAACTGAAACGCTCTGTGGAGTATTCCAGTTTAGAGGAGTGAAAGTTAAAGTTGGATTTTCAACATTAATTGCATTTGAAGCTTCAGTAATAGTTATAGTAACATTAGCAGTTGGTAGAGAACCTAAAGACACAGTATATGCAGTAGGATTATTTACTCCTTCAGTAATAGAAATATCAG
>JAGOSX010000015.1 GCA_018062065.1 Minisyncoccota bacterium
ATTTTAATAAATTTGTAATTATTATTTTTATTTGTAATTTTAGGGACTTTGCCTAAAGCTGTCGCTATCTCTATCGCCCGAATAAGTCGAACATTGTTTTTGCTATCGATATTGTAAGCTCGATCACTATCTAGAGATTTTAATATTTCAAAGTTTTGTTTGGGAGTATTTTTATTTAATTTTGTTCTGAGTTTTGGATTAGGGGGGACTTCAGGCAAGATAAAATTTTTTGTAATAGCATCAATATAAAATCCAGTACCTCCGCATATTATTGGAAGCTTTCCTTTTTTAATTATTTCGTAAATTTTTTTGAAAGCGTATTTTTGATATTCGGCGACAGTATAAACTTTCTTTGGATCTACTATATCTATACCATAGTGCGGAACACCTCGCATTTCTTTTTCAGTAACTTTACCCGTACCAATATCTAAGTATTTATAAATTTGCCTTGAATCAGCAGAAATAATTTCGCCGTTATATAGCTTTGCAAGTTTGACCGCAAGTTTGCTTTTACCTATAGCGGTAGGGCCTAGAATTACTAAAACCTTACTTTTCTTTGAATCAAAGTTTACCTTTGACATTTTAGTTTTTTATTATTTTTATATCTGCACCTATAGAATTAAGTCTTTCGGCGATTTCTTCATAGCCACGATTGATCATATATACGTTGCGTAAAATAGAATGACCACTTGCTCCAAGCATAGCGATAAGTATTACCATAGAGGGACGAAGAGCCGGAGGGCAAACGACTTGCGCAGGTTTTAATTTAGTAGGACCTTCGATATAGACTCGATGCGGATCGGCGAGAGTAACGTTTCCTCCGAGACGATTAAGTTCAGTAAAGTATATAGCACGGTTTTCATAAACCCAATCATGAATCATAGTCTTACCAGAGGCCATAAGAGCTATAGGTGCAAAGAAAGGCAAGTTATCCATATTGATTCCAGGATAAGGATTTGCGTGAATCTTATCGTCTAATGCTTTTAATTTTGAAGGAAATATTTCTAAGTCTACGAGATTAGTTTTACCGTTGTAAGATTTATAAACTTTATTTAATTTATAACGTAGTCCCATGCGACGCAATTTTTCTAATTCTAAAGAAAGGAAATCGATAGGGGATCGTAAAATTTTTAAATTTGAATTTGTAACTATTGCTGCTGAAATAAACATCATAGATTCGATAGGATCTTCGCTATTAGTATATTCTACGTCTTGATTTATTTCTTTCACTCCGTGCACTACTAAAGTTGAAGATCCGATACCTTCTACTTTGACTCCGAGAGTCTCAAGGAAGAAACAAATCTCTTGGACCATATAGTTTGCACTAGCAAAACGAATAGTAGTTTTACCTTTTATTAAAGCAGCTGCTGTCAAAATATTTTCACAAGCAGTATCTCCCGCTTCGTACATAACGATATCAGAAGCTTTAAGTTTAGTATTACTTATATCGTAGCTATTATTAGTAGTTTTGATTTTTACTCCAAGTTCGGTTAGAGCATAAGTATGAGCTGAGATAGTACGTTTACCTAAATTGCAACCGGAAGCGTGAGGAATAGAAAATTCTTTCAAGTAATGAATAAGCGGTCCGATAGTCATAATGATAGAACGGGTTTTGACGGCGGATTCTACGTTGATATTTTTAAGATTAAATTTCTCGGGAGGAGTGATAGTTAGGGAATTATTTTTAATCCATTTTACTTTTACTCCTATACTTTCAAGGATTTCAATCACACGAAAAACTTCTTCGATACGAGCGATACCGTGCAGGGTAGTTTTACCACGATTAAGCAATGAAGCACAAAGTAGTCCAACTGAACCATTTTTAGAAAAGTTAGTAGTAATAGAACCAGACAATTTCTTGTCTCCATTTACTTCGAAATCAATTGAATTGTATTTGTTTTTTGACATATTTAATAAAATCATATCAAAATAAGGGTAATATTAGTATATTGACTTATATTAAAAAAGTTGTATTATAAAGTTAGTTATGTACATTTAAAAAAATTAAGATGAAAAAGAAAAAAATAAAAGAAATTCTTTTTATTGAAGTATGGAATACGGATTTAAATATTCGTATTAAGAACCGTTTTGCCGCAGGGAAAATAAATTTCCTGTTTCAAATTATTTTGGAATATTCTGAATTGCTTAATTACAGATCTTTAGGTAAAAAAAGCTTAATCTTAATAGACAAATTTCTAAAAAAACATTCTCGAAAAAAAGTTGAGAAGTTCGTATGGAAAGCTGTTGAAAAAGTAGGTGAAATTCAACTTGAAGATATTCCAGAATTATTAAATTCTGAAGAGTTTGAAGAATTTTGTAAAAAGTTTTCGGAATTTAAAAGTAATTCTAAAATTAAACTCGTTAAACCTTTTGAGAAAAATACTTTGGCTCAAATTTATAATGTTAAAGAAAAACATTTAGAAATGGATTATATTTTACAATGTATCCAACCAAAATATCAAAGAGAATTTAAAAATGAGTATTTTTTTGAAAAGTTAATAAAAGAAGTTTATTTTGAAAAAATTATGCAAGAGCTACAAAAGCCAGACTAATCTGGCTTTTTTTATTTGTGCCTGGGGAGAGAATCGAACTCTCACACCTTGCGATACACGATTTTGAGTCGTGCGCGTCTACCAATTCCGCCACCCAGGCAATTATTTATTATTTATAACATTTTTAAAAATTCTTTACCAATACCTGATTTTAAATATTTTTCTTTTACTCTTGCTTCTATCCTTGTTTCAAATTTTTCGGTATAAATTATCTTAAATGGTTTGTAAGGTTTTGTTGTTTTATTTTTTCCATTATTATGCTCAGAAAATCTTCTATCTAAATTATTTGTTAACCCAACATAAATATAATTCTTTTCTTGACTTTTTATTGCATATACATAATACATGATTTTATGTCTACCAACCTGCCTGCCGGCAGGCAGGTTCCGCCACCCAGGCAATTTACTATTTCAGAGTAGTAATTCACACATTTTACACAAAATTATGATTTTTAGCAATTTTTATAAAATAAAATTTTATGTTAAAATCAATTTATGTCTAATTTATATTCCAATTCAATTTTCTGGGTAGATACTGATAAAATCAAACCTAACCCTTATCAACCTCGCCGAGAATTCGATGAAGCTCGACTTTTAGAATTAGCTGACTCTATCAAGCAATACGGAGTATTGCAACCTTTGACTGTCTCTCGTGTAGAAATAGAAAAACCTGATGGGGGACTAGTTACTGAATACGAACTTATTGCCGGAGAGCGTCGTTTGCGTGCTTCTAAACTCGCAGGAGTTTCTCAAGTTCCAGTAATTATCCGGGTTGGAGATTCTTCACTCATGAAACTCGAGCTCGCTATTTTAGAAAATTTACAAAGAGAAGATTTAAACGCTGTTGATCGCGCACGAGCCTTTTTTAGGCTTGCAAATGAGTTTAAATTTACTCACGCTGAAATTGCTAAGAAAATGGGCAGAAGTCGTGAATACGTTTCTAATTCGCTTCGTATACTTGCACTTCCAGAAGAAATTTTGAAAGGTCTCGAAGAAGGTAAAATTACCGAAGGTCATACTCGACCTATACTTATGCTTGCGGATCACCCTGAAGAGCAAATGGTTTTATTTAAAGAAATAGTTTATAAGAGAATTACTGTACGTGAAGCAGAACGACTTGCTCGTAAGATAGCTTATGATAGAGTTCGCAAGAAAGAATATATGCCTGATCCTGAAATTACAGAGATGGAAGAAGAGTTTCAAGATAAATTAGGAACTCGCGTTCATATCGAAAGAAATGAACGTGGAGGTCAGATCAAGATTGATTTCTTCTCAAATGATGATTTGCGAACTATACTTGATATGCTAAATCAAAAGAAAGAAGCATTAAGTAGCAATGAACTTTTAGAAAATCATATTGCTAAAGAAACTCAAAACGTAGTTGTAGGTGAAAATTCTCCTGCACCAGAAGAAGAAACTAAAGCTGAAGAATTAGCTTTACTTGATGATAGAAGTAAAGAAGAAATCAAAGAAGAAGATAATTCTGATTTATATAATATTTCAAATTTTAGTTTGTAGTTTAATATTGTTATTTTCTATTAAGTGTGCTTAAATTATTAGGATAAAATATTATAGTACCTTTTAAATTTAATTAGCATGAATAGTATTCTTAATATAGAAACTGGTTGTCTTATTTTTAAGCAAAAAATCATTATTCCTCCTCAAAAACCATTTTATTTTAATGAATTTTATGAAAGTAATAAAATGTCACTTTTTATTTCTGAAGATTTAGTTGATAAGTTAAAAAATAAGAATTTAAAATGTTATTTAGATACAGAAATAGAATTAAGTGAATTTCTAGTAGAAGAGTATTCTTCTCATAATGAAATTCGAAGTTTTTTTGAAAAACCTACTTTTATTCCTGTTGAAAATTTTATAGCAATTTTAAAATATCTTTTAGAAAAAAGTTTAATTAATAAGTTAGGAGATAGTGCTTTCCATATTGATTTAGGACCTAATGAAAAAGATGATTTTTTTAGATTTACGGTTTTCGATGTTCATTATCTTATTGACGAGTTTCAACTGAAAGAAGAAAGTTTGTTTATGAATCAAACATTCGAATTAAAATATTTTTTTAAATATTAATTTAAATTATTGTAAAAGACCTTTAGTAAATAACTTCAGGTCTTTTATTATTATTATGATCTACCAAAAGATTTTAATCTATTTAAAAGACTGTTCTTTTCGGCATATGAGCGAATGTGTTTCTTGGCAATAGTTGTTTTTACATGATCTAGCCATTTAGAACTAGGATGAGAATCTTTTTTAGATATGATTTCCACAATATCACCGTTTTTAAGTTTAGAAAAAATAGGGGAAAGTTTGTTATTGATTTTTGCACTTGATAAATGATTTCCCAGATCTGAATGAATAGCATAAGCGAAATCTATTGGAGTAGAATCCTCAGGTAAATCTACAACATCACCTTTCGGAGTTAGAATAAAAATTCTATCATTAAAAAAATCCATTTTTAAATGTTCGAAAAAGCTTTGGGGTTTATCAGGGTTATAATTTAATTCTTTGAGCTCTTCTATCCAATCAAATTTACTTTGATTTTTCTTTATTTTTTCATTGTTGTCTTCTTTGTATGCGAAATGAGCAGCAATACCGTAAGCTGCTTCGGCATGCATTTCTTTGGTTCTAATTTGAATTTCAGCTATGCCGTTTGTTCCAGCGAAAATAGTAGTATGGAGAGATTTATAGCCGTTAGGTTTAGGTAAAGATATGTAATCTTTAATTCTACCCAGCATAGGTTTCCAAATAGAATGCACAAGACCTAAAGTTCTATAACAATCCGCAATATCTAAAACTACAACTCGGAGTGCAATTACATCAAAAATTTTGTTCAAATCTTTATCGTAGCGAAGTAGTTTTTTCCATAATGAATATTTAGTTTTGACTCGATAACTTATTTCTGAATATTCTATATAGTTATCTTTTAAAGCTTTCTCTAATTCTTCTTTAATAGAATCTAAATTTTTCTGGTATTCTTCTTTGTTTTCATCAAGCATTTTATTTACTTCGGCATACTCCTTCGGATAAGCATAAGGGAAAGCATATTCTTCGATTTCATTTTTGAGTTTTCCCATACCGAGACGGTTTGCAAGAGGAGCGTAAAGTTCGATAGATTCTAAAGCTATACGATGACGTTTATCTTCGCGTACATGCTCTAAAGTTTTTAAATTATGAAGTCTATCTGCAAATTTAATAATAACTACCCGCAAATCATTAGCCATAGCTACAAAGAATTTACGGAGACTTTCTATATGCCTCTCATGACCACGGTATTTTAACGTTCCGAGTTTAGTAACTCCTTTCACCAAGAAAACTATTTCTTTCCCAAATTCACGTTCCATTGCTTCTTCTTTAACTTCAGTATCTTCGAGTACATCATGCATAAGTCCAGCCGAAATAGTTCTCGCATCCATACCGAGTTTAGCTAGGATTTTCGCAGTTTCAAGAACGTGCATAAAATAAGGCTCACCACTCATCCTTTTCTGACCTTCGTGAGCACGTTGTGCAAAATGATAAGCTTTTTCTATTAATGCTTCGTCTTCTTTACCTAGACCACCTTCTATTAGATTTATGATTTCTTTATAATCAGGCATATTTTAATTATTGCTATTTTTGAATATAAAAGCAAATAACTTTGACATTTTATAAAAATGTGTTAATCTGTATTGGAAATAAATTTGTAAATTAAAAAAATCGATATGTCAAAAATTTTTCTAGGTAAACAGATTTGGTTACCACCGGCATCACATGTGCCTTCTGGCATATACCGTTGCGGTATTATCCATCCAGTAAAAGAATTATATTCTTTGGTATCAGAATTAATTTCTTTTTTTGATGAAATTTCAATTCTGTTTAATGAAAATGGTGAATTTACTTTAGAAAAACTTTACTCTATGAGTAGTTCTAAAAAAACTCACCTGCAATTTAATTATGCAGAAACCTTTGCTTTTGCTTTAGCAAAAGATAAAAAATTTCAAGCTGCTTATGAATTATATTCTTTGATAGCTAAAAATGGATATGTTGTATCTGTTACTAAAAAAGAAAATCTAATTCATTATCCATCTTTTGGAAATGAAAAATATGAATTCGGAGTTCTTGGGTTATATTATTTTGCTAAAACCTGTATAAGGTTAGGTAAAATTGAAGAAGGGAAAGAAATCATTAATAATATGATTATCTCTGTAGATTTTCATAAAAATTTTGATTACGATAGACAGACTTTAGATCTGTTAATAAAAGCATGTGAATTGTTTGCAAAAAATGAAATTAGCATTGAACTGATTAATTTTTTCAAACAAAAAAAAGAAGGATTAAAAAAACTATTACCGTATTGAAATCAAAAGGAGCATTTGCTCCTTTTTTATTTTATTTGATTTAGTTTATGCGGATTGTGGTTAGGACAGAGCTTGTTAGAACATCTTTCCGGGATGGTTTTTGTGCCTTCCATCATTAGACTTTGACACATAGGGCAGATATTGCCAGTAGGTTTTGCTTTGATAGCATTTTTACAATCTGGATAATTTGAACAAGAATAAAATATTCCAAATCTTCCTCGACGTTCCATCATATATCCCTTTTTACAAGTAGGGCAGAGTACGTCAGTCATTTTCTTTTTTAATTCTTCTTCGTCTTGTTTTACGAATTTGCATTTCGGATAACGTGAGCAAGATATAAAAGTCCCAGTCCCATCTCGTCGTTCGCGAACTACTAAAACTCCACCAGGAGTTTTTTTCTTTCGAGTTTTTTTAGTTTCGTCTTCGTTATCATTATCTCCGCAAACAGGGCATTTCTCACCGACTTCTTTTGGACCTTCGAGCTCTTTACCTTCTAGAGTTAACGCTCCAGTACAATCCGGATAATTTGAGCAAGAATAAAACTTCCCAGCTCTTGCGAGTTTGATTATCATACTACTACCGCATTTTGGGCATTTGATATCGCTCGGTGCATCACCTAAATTCGTAGCTTTTTCTAACTTTTC
The DNA here is from genome assembly GCA_018062065.1 of Minisyncoccota bacterium. GTDB lineage: Bacteria > Patescibacteriota > Minisyncoccia > Phycocordibacterales > UBA9973 > UBA9973. Next base: position 7,545 of record JAGOSX010000015.1, read on the forward strand.
TTTACTTTTTACGTCTTTTAAGAAAGGAGTATAGAATTCACGTAAAGTTTTTTCATAATCTCTTTCTCCACGAGATATTTCATCGAGTTCGTCTTCCATCTCTGCCGTAAAAGTATCAGAAATATAATTCATAAAATTCGTCTCTAAAAAGTCTGATACAACTTCACCTGTATCAGTAGGGAAAAGAGTTCGCCCTTCTTTGCGGACGTATTCTCGGTCTTCTAGTGTACGCATAATCGAAGCATAAGTCGAAGGACGACCGATACCGCGTTCTTCGAGTTCTTTGACTAAACCAGCTTCACTATAGCGAGAAGGAGGTTCAGTAAACTTTTCTAATTTTTCAAGTTTGATTAAATCTAATTTTTCTCCAACTTCTACTTTTGGTAATTCGACGTCTTCACCGCGCGCTGCAGAGTCTACGCGAAGCCATCCAGGGAAAAGCAACCTTGAGCCTGTATTAGAAAATGCTGGTAAGCTAGGTTCACCTTCTATTACTGCTTTGATTTTAGTTTTTAGTAATTTAGCTTGTGTCATTTGACTAGAAACCGCACGTTCCCAGATCAAGCGATAAAGCTTTTGTTGTTCTTCGGTACCTGCATGAAGTACTTCTACGTGAGTTGGACGTATAGCTTCATGAGCTTCTTGAGCGTTTTTAGATTTGGTTTTATAAATATTCGCTTCAGCGTATTCTGCCCCATATTCTTTGTTTACGAATTTTAAGATTTGTTCTTGAGCTACTTTCGAGAGGTTTGTACTATCAGTACGCATATAAGTAATATGCCCAGCCTCATAGAGCTTTTGAGCGATTTGCATAGTGCGAGAAGGTGAGTATCCTAATCTTGAAGAAGCAGTTTGTTGCAAAGTTGAAGTTGTAAACGGTGCACGAGGAGAACGTTTTTGTTCACTTTCTTTTACTTCATCGACTATCCAGTTTTTCTTGTTACCGAGTTCTAAAATCTTTTCAACTAATTTTTCGTCTCGTGGTTCTTCTGTACATTCTAAAGTTAATTCCTCTTTGTTTTTAGTTTTGAAATTTCCAAAAAGTTTAAAATATCTCTCAGGTATAAAAGCTCTGATTTCACGTTCACGTTCCATTATAATACGTAAAGCAGGTGATTGCACTCGCCCAGCGGAGAGTCCATAACGAACTTTTTTCCAAATAATTCCTGACAAATCATATCCTACTAAACGGTCTAATACGCGACGAGCTTCTTGAGCTTTACGTAAATCCGTATCTATAGCGCGAGGTTCTTTTAATGCAACCTTAACTGCGTCTTTAGTAATCTCGTTGAAAGTGACTCTTTTAATAGGAACTTTTATTTTCTTATCTTCTTTGAGTAAAGTCTCAATATGCCAAGCAATAGCTTCTCCTTCGCGGTCGGGGTCAGTTGCGAGCAAAATCTCAGTCGCTTTATGACCTAGAGATTTTAGTTCAGAAACTACATGCTCTTTACCTTTAGATATTTCATAGTGAGGCACGAAACCCGCTTCGATATCGATGGCTTTTTTATTGGATTTAGGTAAATCACGTATATGCCCGACAGAAGCACGCACTGTAAATTCTCCTTCAAGATATTTCTCGATAGTCTTTGCTTTTGATGGTGATTCAACAATTAATAATTTCATCCTGTAGTGAATTTTCAAATTGTTTTGAAACTTTATTTGAAAATTAATTAAAATTAATAATAAAAACAAACTTACACATTCCTTAGAACCCATTACGTAGTAATGATTTGAAAATCTACTACGGGATTCATTGACTTATTAAGTATTACACGAATTATATTTTTTTCGCAAATTTTATGATATATTAGATTTATGTTTCAAGAAAAATTTAAATACAATTTAGGAATGATTTTTGTAGCTTTAATTCAAATTATCGGAGTAGTTTTGTTATTTTTAGCACCGAGTTTCAATACTGATTTCAATACAACTTATTCTATACTAACTTCTTTAGGAAAACTTTTTGGAGTGCTCGGTATTACGTTATTTGCTACGTCTTTATTGCTCTCAGCGAGATTTAAGTTTTTAGAAAATATTTTTTATGGTTTAAATAAAGTTTATGAGCGTCACAGCCAAATCGGACAAATAGCTTTTATGATGATGCTTTTTCATCCTTTATTACTACTTTATAAATATACTGATTTATCTTTCGGTAGAGTTTTGTCTTTCTTTACGCCAAGTGAATATACTTGGGCAAATAATTTTGGAATGATCTCTCTTTACTTATTAATAGTACTTATTTTCTTAACTTTATATTTCAGACCTAAATATCATATCTGGAAATGGACTCATAAATTTATGGGACTCGCTTTCTTCCTCGGGGGACTTCATGCTTTCTTGGTTCCTAGTGATATCGCGAGCTATCTGCCTTTACGAGTTTATATTTTAGCTATTTCAGGCGTAGCTTTGTATGCTTTTCTTTATCACACAGTTTTTGGTAAATATACAACTAAAAAGTATTCTTATTTAGTAAAAGAAGTTAAAGATTTAGGTGAGAATATTACTGAAGTTATTTTATCTCCAAATAAAGAAAAATTAGACTTCAAAGCTGGGCAATATGCTTTTATTTCTTTTGAAAGTAAAACCACAGGTAAAGAAAGTCATCCTTTTTCTTTTTCTTCCAAGCAAGGTGAAAATGATATTTCTTTTACAATTAAAAATTTAGGAGATTTTACACAAAATATTAAAAATCTAGAAAAGGGAACTTTAGCGCGAGTAGAAGGACCTTTCGGTAAATTTACTTTTGATAGTGCAGTTTCAAAAAAGCAGATTTGGATAGCAGGAGGTATAGGAATTACTCCTTTTCTTAGTATGGCAAAATCTATCACTCATGAAAACGGATATCAAGTTGACCTTTATTATTGTGTTCGAAATGAAAAAGAAGCAGTTTACCTAAATGAATTACTTTCTTTAAATAATCCTCAAATCAAAGTGATACCTTTTTATTCAGATCAGGATGGTTTTATAAATGCAAATATTATCAAAGAAAAGTCTGGACTTAATGAGAAAAGTATTTTTATTTGTTCTCCAGTAGGTATGATTAGAGCTTTAAAAAAGCAATTTAAAAGTAACGGAATAAATGATTCTTTTATTTATTCTGAAGAATTTAGTTTATAATAAATATATGAAATTAAAATACATAACCCTTTTATCATTTATAATTTTTGTTGGTGGTATTGTTGCTTTAGCATTTTTACCTCCGCAAAATATTGATATTCCTCAAAGCAATGAAGTTGTAAGTGTAGTCACTGATACTTCAAATACAAATCCAAATACCAATAATCCAAATACTAAAACAATAACTTTAACTAAAGAAGAAATAGCAAAGCATAATAATAGAAATGATTGTTATTTAATAATAAAAGATCAAGTTTATAGCGTAGCGTCTTTTATTGATTCTCATCCTGGGGGAGTTAGTAAACTCGTAAACGAATGCGGTAGAGAAGCAAGTGCTGTTTTTGCCAAGATTCATTCTAATTTTGCTTGGAATTTACTTAATGATTATTATATCGGTAAATTAGGACAAACTATCGTTGTAAAAAACAATACTAATAATGTAACTACTTCAAATAACACAAACACTACTAATACGAATTCAAATTCAAAATATGAAGATGAAGAAGAATACGAAGATGACTAAAATCTAAATTTGTAATTTTGTCCTAAATGTGTTATTGTAAATAAAACTGTATTTTTATTTGTAAATGGGAGCCGCCTGTCTGAAATTAAAGAATTTTAGGCAGGCTTTTTATTTTCTACTAATTAATCCTAATTCTTCTTTGATTAAGTCTTTGATTTCCATTATTGAAAGTATTGCATTCGCTTCGCTCGTAGGTATTTTCATTGCTTTGATTAATAAATCTCTTTCGATTGGTTCGCGAAGTATATCTAAAACTTTTTTCTCTTCTGGAGAAAGATCCTCAAATAATGTTTGTTGCTTCTCTTGTTTTTCAAAACCTAAAGCTTCTAATAATTCTTCACTACTAGTGATAGGAGTAGCGCCGAGACGAAGCAATTTATTAGTACCTTTACTATTCGGAGAGAAAATATTTCCTGGAATTACTAAAACGTCTTTATTGTATTCCGTAGCTAATCGTGCAGTTATCATAGTGCCGGACTTTTCTTCAGCTTCGATTATTAATATCGCTTTTGAAATACCTGCCATAAGTCTATTGCGCATAGGGAAAGTCCATTGCGTTGCTTTAAAATCTTCTTCGTATTCCGATATCAAGCATCCTCCTTTACGTACAACTTCTTCCATTAAGTTAATATTTGCTTTTGGATGAATTGCGTTTTTAGAAAGCCCTGAGCCTGGGAAAACTATAGTTTTAAGTCCGAGTTCCATAGCTTTCTTGTGAGCGATAGTATCCATCCCTAAAGCAAATCCAGAAACTATACCAATAGGGTAACCCTTGAGGCCTTCTAAAAGTTTTTCGCAAGCTTCGCGTCCGTAACTCGTAAATTTTCTCGAACCTACAACAGCGAGATATACTAAATCTTCTTCAGGAAATTC
>JAGOSX010000003.1 GCA_018062065.1 Minisyncoccota bacterium
TTCTTCTTTCGTATTGATATTAGTAGTTGTGTGTCTACCTCTTGATCCATTTTTAGGTTTGATTATTATAGGTTTTTCGAGTTTATCGAAAGCTTTTAAAGCTCCTCTCTCAGTGATAGCTAGAAAAGTTTTAGGAGAGTTAATATTATTTTTATTTAATTTTTTTGATAAGATTAATTTATCATCAACCCAAGTATAACCGTACTGATTTAGATGTGGTGGTATAGGTATACTTTCAAAATAATAAACTCCTCCATTAATAAAAACTCGATAATTATCAATATATCGATTAAAAATCTTTATTTGTTCCATTCTAAGACCTCGTTTACGTGCTTCAATCCAAACTAATTCTCCACGTCCGCTTACGACTTTAGATATATCGGTATTATAACTGGCCATACCTATCATACGTAAAAAGGTATATAGCATAATTTCTACATATCTTGCTAATCTTCGGTTTTTATAAGCATTAAAAAAATACATCATAAATTTACCTAAAGTTTCATTTAGGAAATTATCAATAAGCAGAAAAGTATGATTTACTGGACTAGTTCCGCAAGCACTACATGTTTTTTTGTTTTTTGTATTTTTCATATAAACGAAAAAAATTTAAAGAAACGATCGTCTCTTTAAATTTTTTCCAAGCTTACATAAAATTAGTGTCCTCCTAGCATATATTTTGTAAAAGATTAATTTAGTAAAATCAATCGACTAATATATTATATCATTAAAATTATTAGCTAGTAAATACACATGTGGATAAATAAAAAGTCCCTAACTTTCGTTTGGGACTTTTTATTTATTTACTCTAAGAACATAAGGGTCATTTTTTGTTCTTTTGGTTCAAAAAGAGTGATTTGGAAATTGTAATTCTTTCCTAATTCTAGCTTTTCTCTAAGTTTTGATTCGCCACCTAAGGTAGAATTATGTACAAGACCTGCAACTCCTTCTTTGATAGAAATAAGAGCTCCGTGCTTGTTGTATTTAATAACTACACCTTTGATAATATCTCCTTTTTTAAGTTTACCTTCGTATTCTTTCCAAGGATTTTCTTTCAAAGCTTTGATTGATAGGGAAATTTTACCTTCTTTGATTTCGATAACGCGAGCATGAATTTTTTCTCCAACTTTAAACATTGAACGAGGATCTTCAACCAAGCCCCAATCAAGTTCTGAGATGTGAACTAAACCTTCAAGACCATCTTCTAATTTCAAGAATACTCCGAAATCAACAATACCTGCAATAGTGCATTCAATATCATCTCCTACGTTGTATTTGTTTAATATTTCTTTCTTTTCGTCTGGATTATTGTCTTTTTCTGAGAAGATTAATTTACCTTCTTTTGGTAGGGTAGAAATAATCATTACAGAAATTTTCTTGCCAATTAATTTCTTTAATTCTTTCAAAATTTTGTCTTTATCAGAATCAAGTACGCGAGGGTAGTGGTCAGTTTTTAATTGAGAAGCTGGTAAGAATCCAGAGATTCCTTGCCATTCTAAAATTAAACCTCCTTTATTAGCATCTTTAATTTCAAGCTCCATAACAGTTTTCGCTTTAATAGCGCGTTCTGCTTCACTCCAAATTAAAGCTTGTTTAGCTTCTTTTAGAGAAAGTTCTGTATAGCCGTCTTCGTTTTCAACTTCAACAACTTTAGCCTTAATATTATCTCCAAGATTTATTTTCTTGATAATATCTTTAGCATTAATAAATTCTTTTCCGTAGATAATACCAGTTCCGTATGGAGCTAAGTCTACGAATACGCGAGACTTTTCTATAGCGATAACAGGACCTTCTACGATAGATTCTATCTCAGGTTTGTTAACACTTTGTTCTAAAATTCCTTTTAGAACTAAATTTTCTTCAACAATTTCTTCTGTGTGTTTTTTCATAAATTTAACTTAAAATAAAAATTCCGCCAATAATAAAGCGGATTTAAGGTTTTAGGTTCTATTTAAAATTACTTTTAATATAGGGTTAGCCTAAATCCATACTTTTAATAAAATATTTAAGTTGTAATAATATATTACTATAGTTTTATCAAAAAAGCAATATTTGATAATTTTCTTTATTTTTTAAATTTGGTATAATACTAATAATGATAATCACATATTACGGAAAACAATTTTTTAAGATTACACAAGGGGATTTGACTGTTGCTTTTAATCCGGTTTCAAAGAATTCAAAGAGTGGGATAAATACTCACTTTGGAGCAGATTTAGCTTTAGTTACAACTAATCACCCTGATTATAACGGAACTTCTCAGCTTGAGCACGGTGATAGAGTTCCTTTTGTTATTTCTTCTCCTGGAGACTTTGAAGTCAAAGAAATTTTTATCAAAGGGTCTATGGTAGAAAATAATATCTCTGGCAAGAAATATATTAATACAATTTATTCTCTCGCAATCGATAGTATCAATATTGCATTTTTAGGCAGTCCTAGTGATGAGAATTTAAATAAAGAAGTGTTAGAAAGTATTAATGAACCAGACATTTTATTTATTCCAGTAGGAGGAAAAGACTTAGGTATGATAGACGTCAAAGGAGCAGCAAAGTTAGCTTCAATGCTTGAGCCTAAGATTATTATTCCTATGGAATATGATAAAGATACCTTAAAAGCTTTCTTGAAAGAAATGGGTGATGAAAAAGTAGAAGAATTAGATAAATTAACCTTAAAGAGAAAAGATTTAGAAGGTAAAGAAGGGGAAATAATAGTGTTAAAAATATCATAAAATGAAAAAATTAATTCATAAATTAAGAAATAAAAAGCACGAAGATAGGAGAACCATTCTGCATTTTACTTTGGTAGTTTGTGTATTGTTGCTTGGATTTTTATTTAGTTATACTTTGAAAGCAAATATTAGAGAAAATCGTGAAGATATAAAATCAGATTTTCAAGATTTTGAAAATTTAAAAGAAAGCTTGTCGGATGATTTAGAAAATTTTAGTAATAATTAATTATGGCAAAAGATAAAAAAGAAAATAATATAGAAGATAATTCAGTAGATAAGATTTTACCGATTGATATTATCAAAGAAATGAAAGAATCATACTTAGCATATGCTATGAGTGTGATTACTTCCCGTGCTTTGCCTGATGTTCGTGACGGATTAAAGCCTGTACATCGTCGTATTTTATACGCTATGCATGAGATGGGACTTACTTATCAATCTCGTTTTCGTAAATCAGCTACCGTAGTCGGAGATGTGCTCGGTAAATATCACCCTCATGGAGATGTTGCAGTTTATGATTCTATGGTAGGTCTTGCACAAGAATTTTCTGCTCGTTATCCTTTTGTTTTAGGTCAAGGTAACTTCGGTTCTATTGATGGAGATAATGCTGCGGCTATGCGTTATACTGAGGCAAAAATGGCAAAGTTGTCTGCGGAAATGCTTCGTGATATCGAAAAAGAAACTGTAGATTTTCGTCCTAACTATGACCAAACTCGCAAAGAGCCGACTGTTTTCCCATCTGCTATACCTTCACTTCTTTTAAATGGGACTTTGGGTATTGCGGTAGGTATGGCTACAAATATTCCACCTCATAACTTAGGTGAAGTATTAGACGCTACTGATCATTTGATAGAAAATCCAGAATCCACTACTGAAGATTTAATGCAATTCATCAAGGGTCCAGATTTTCCAACCGGAGGAGTTGCTTATGGTCATAAGGATATGCTTCATGCTTATTCGAGTGGACGTGGAGGAGTTGTTTGTCGTGGAGAGGCCGAAATCGTAGAGCAAAAAGGTGGAATGTATCAAATTATAATTACTTCTATACCTTATCGTGTTAATAAAGCAAACTTGATTATGAGTATTGCTGAATTAGTTCAAGAGAAAAAACTAGACGGTATTAAAGGTTTAAGAGACGAATCAACAAAAGATATTCGTATTGTTATTGATCTTAAAGCTGGAGCTTATCCTGAAAAAGTTTTAAATTATATTTATAAAAATACTCAACTCGAATCAAACTTCAACTATAATATGCTCGCTCTAGTAGAAGGAGTACCTCAAACCTTATCTCTCCGTTCTATTTTAGATAATTTTATAACTCACAGAAAAGAAATAGTTAAAAGAAGAAGTGAATATGACCTTAGAAAAGCTCAAGACAGAGAGCATATCTTGCTTGGACTTAAAAAAGCTTTAGATAAAATAGACCGTGTTATTACTATAATTCGTTCATCTAAAGACAGTGCTGTAGCAAAGGTGAATTTGATTAAAGAATTTAAATTCTCTGATTTGCAAGCGACTGCAATTCTTGAAATGAAACTTGCTAAATTAGCAGGACTTGAAAGAAAAGCTATCGAAGACGAACTTAAAGCAAAACAAGACTTCATTAAAGAAATGCAAGATTTGCTTGCAAGCCCAAAGAAAATTTTGAAAGTAATTAGCAATGAAATAAAAGAAATTCGTGAAAAATATGCTGATGATCGCAGAACTAAAATTATCAAAGGTGGCGTGAAAGAAATTTCTGAAGAAGATTTAGTCCCAGAAGAAGAAACTGTACTCGTCTATACTTCCGGAGGTTACGTGAAGCGTACTGATCCAAAAGAATATCATTCTCAAAAACGTGGAGGAGTAGGAGTTATTGATCTCGAAACCAAAGAAGAAGATTTTGTTACAATGCTACTTAACGGATCTACCCATGATGATTTGCTATTCTTTACTAATTTAGGTAAAGCTTATAGCATCAAAATGTATGATATTCCAGTAGGTAAAAGAGCTACTAAAGGTAAATCTATTATGAATTTCTTATCTTTGTCTGATTCTGAAAAAGTAACTTCGATTTTACCAATGCCAAAGAGTAATGATAAAACTTCTTCTCTAATGCTCGTAACTAAAAACGGTACCGCAAAGAAAATGGCAAGTTCTTCTTTCTCTGATGTCCGTAGGAGTGGAATTATTGCAATTAAATTAGATAAAGGAGATAGTTTAGTTTCAGCGTTGATTACGGCAAAAGGTGATAACGTGATTGTAGCTACTGGAGATGGTCAATCTATTCGATTTAAAGAGTCTGATATTCGGGAGATGGGACGTACTGCTGGAGGAGTTAGAGGTATAAAGCTTGATAAAAATGACGAAGTAATTAGTGTAGATGTAATTCGTAAAGAATTAGGAGATAAAGGATTTTTCTTGACTATGAGTGCAAACGGTTTAGGTAAGAAAACTTCACTTTCAGAATACAAAGTTCAAAACCGTGGAGGAAGCGGAATAAAGACTGCTAAAATTACTCCTAAAACCGGTAAGTTAATAGTTGCAAAAGTTATTAATGATGAAGAAGAATTAATCGCTATGTCTAAAAAGGGTCAAGTTATCAGAACTGCTCTCAAAGATATTCCTGACCTCGGACGTCAAACTCAAGGAGTTACAATTATGAGACTACGTGGTGGAGACGGTATAGCATCGCTCACTTGTTTCTAAAATTTAAAATAAAAAACTCTACAAATAGTAGAGTTTTTTATTTTAAAAATGTTATAATTATAGAATGTTTAGTAATCCCATTTCCAATTTAAAATTTTTAGATTTATCTCACGATATGATAGTCGCTGATTTGGGGGCAGGGACTGGTTTTTATACTTTGAATGTAGCGCAACTTGTACCGAAAGGTAAAGTCTATGCTATCGATATTAATAAAGATTTTTTGAAAACTATAGCAAATACTTCTCTTGATAAAAAAATCAAAAATATAGAAATCTTGCATGCTGATTTAGAACACAAAGAAGGTTCTAAACTTAAAGATTCTTTAATTGATCGCGTTATTATTTCTAATATTTTATTTATGATTACTAACCGCAAAGCTTTCCTTAAAGAATCAAATCGGATTTTAAAAGAAGGAGGCAAGGTTTTATTTGTAGATTTTGATCCGAATTCTTCTATTTTAAAAAATACAAAGCATAAAACCTTAACCAAAGACGAAGCCCGCCAAATTTTTGAAGATGCGAGTTTTGTTTACGAACGTGATTTCATGACAGGAGATCATCATTATGGTATGATTTTTACAAAGCCAATTAAAAAATAAAATGGGAAATTTAAAAAACTTTCAATTAGTTATGGTCGTCTTGTTTGCCTTCGGAGGCATCTTAGGAGTTTTTGTTTTTGCTGGATTTATTGATCTTGGTGGTAAGGCGGTTAATAGTGGACCTACTGGAACAGTAGTAATTTGGGGGACTTATCCTAAAAGTACAATTGATGTAATTCTTTCTCCTATTAACGAAAAACAAACGTTTACTATGAAATACGTAGCTAAAGATAAAGGAACTTATGAAAAAGATTTGCTTGAAGCTTTTGCTACAAATACAGGTCCAGATTTATTTTTTGTAACCGATGATATTTTATTAGACAACCTTACAAAAATTTCAATTACTCCTTATGATAATTTCCCTCTAGTTAATTTTAAAAACTCTTTTGCTGAAGGAGGAGAAGTATTTTTAAATTCAAATGGAATTTTAGCTTTCCCTGTTTTGATAGATCCGTTAATGATGTATTATAATCGTACTTTACTTGATTCTAATAATATTGTATATGCTCCAAAGTATTGGGATGAATTTCCTAATTTAGTAAAAATTTTTACTAAAAGAGATCTAGCTAATGGAAATAATAATTTTATACAGCACGCTTTTGCTTTAGGACAATTTTCTAATATTAATAATGCTAAAGATATTATTGTTTCTATGTTTATGCAAAATGGTAATAAAATTTCTAATTTTAATAATTCATATTATAGATCTGTTATTAAAATCGATGATAATGAGAACTTAATTAATAGTTTGGCATTTTATCTGAGTTTTTCTGATCCTTTAAATTCTAACTATTCTTGGAATAGATCTTCAGGTAACTCTTTTGATCTTTTTAGTAAAGAAGAACTAGTGTTTTATTTTGGTTTTGCTAGTGAACTTGCTAGTTTATTTGAAAAAAATCCAAATTTAAATTTTCAAGTCACTTCTTTGCCTCAAATTCAAAATAGTAATTTTAAAGTCACACGTGGTAAAGTAACAGGTATTGCAATTTCTAAAGATACAAAAGATCAAAATTTAACAAGAATAGCATTAAATATATTAACTACTGGTGAATTTGCTGAACAATTAAGTCTTGCTTTAAATATACCACCTGCACGTCGTGATCTTTTAGTTAAACAAGGTAAAGATATTTATACCCCAGTCTTTTATTCGTCAGCTTTATTTGCAAAAAGTTTTATTGATAGAAAGGAATCTAGTAATATTTTCCGTATTATGGTTGAAGAAGTTTTATCTAACGGTTCGAATCTGAATGACGCTATTGATAATTTACATAACCGTTTTAATCTTTTATTATTAAATAATTAACATGAACAAATTTAATATTTTAATTTTAAGTTTAGTATTATTAATAATTTTATTTATTGGACCTTTTTATTCTTTTGCACAAGGAAATGATGCAGATTTTGAAGCTGGTAAGAGTTTAGTACCTTGTGGTAATGATGTAACCAGTATTTCTACTGATATCAAAACTCACAAAGAAGTTGGTGGAGAAGTAATAAATCCGTGCGATATTTCTCATTTATTTATTTTAATTAATAATTTATTAGAATTTATTTTAATTTATTTAGTATTACCTATTGCTACTGTTATACTTATGTATGCCGGGTTTAAATTACTTTTTTCAGGAGGGGATACCCATGCTCGATCTGAGGCTAAAAGTATGTTTTGGAACGTAGTTAAAGGAGTAGTATTTATTGCTGGTGCTTGGCTTATAGTTAATACTTTATTAAACATTTTAGGTTATACAGGTTCGACTCTTTTAAAATAATAAGTTATAATTGTTGTATGAATTTTAAATCTATATTTTTTAGGAAAATAATACCAGTATTTAGTTTTGTTTTAATTTTTATGTTTTTTAGTAGTTTTTTTGTTTTAGCTCAAGACAATGGAGCTTCACCTGGAACTACAACTACTAATAAAATTGAAGTTCTTAATAATCCTATAAAATCTAATACTATTCAAGATTTTGTTAGAAATGTTTTGCAGAATATTGTAAAACTAGGTATACCTCTTATAGCTTTAGCTATTATTTATTCAGGATTTCTTTTTGTATCTGCAGTTGGAAATCCAGGTAAAATAGAAGAGGCTAAAACTGCATTTATAAATGCACTTATAGGTGCGGCACTTTTATTAGGGGCTTGGGGTATAGCAGAAATAGTCGTTGAAACAGTTAAAGCATTATAAATTAATTTTAAAAATATGAAAAAATTCCAAAAAATCTTTTTAGCAAATCTTTTAGTTTTAGGTATATTAATTTCACCTGTATTAGTTTTTGGGCAAGGAACTGGAGGGGCTACAACTACTTCTAGCACTAATTCTTGTAAATTACCTGATAATGGAACTAAGATTCAAGATTTGATGAATTACATAAACTGTATTTTTAATAGATCTGTAATTCCTCTTTTGTTTACTCTAGCTCTAGTTTTTTTTACTTATGGAGTTGTGCAATTTATGCTTAATCCTGCAAATGAAGAAAAGAGAGAAAAGGGTAAATCTTATATGGTTTGGGGTATTATAGGACTTACTGTTATGGTTTCGGTATGGGGACTTGTGAATATTTTAGGTAGTACTTTCGGCTTAGATACTGGATTTGTGCCGCAAGTATCCCCAAATTAAGCTTCATATACTTGCGTTTTTATATAAAGTTTATGATATAATTTATGTATGCCTATTATTTAGGAAGATAAAAGGTCGAGTGAAAAAATTAGAATTATAAAATTTAACGTTAAAATTTATAAAATATGAAGAAAAAATTAGTTGTTTCGTTTTTAGTATTAGCTTCATTCTTTATGCTAGTTGGGTTCATGGCTCCTAGCATAGCTTCTGCGCAAGCTTTTAAAGATTGTACAGTTTTTGGGGATGATAAGTTATCCGCTTTACTTTGTAAAATAGGATTTTTAATTAATGCTGTTATTCCTATATTGATTTCTCTTGGAGTAGTTTACTTTATTTGGGGAGTTATTCAATACGCTATTGCTCGTGATGAAGAAATGAAAGCTGAAGGACGTGGAGCTATGATTCACGGTCTTATTGCTTTGTTGGTTATTGTTTCTATTTGGGGCTTAGTGAATTTCATGAAGAAATTTATTGGACTTGGTTCAGATAATAAAGAAAATGAGATTACTGTTCCTTGTGTACCAGCTCCATCTTTAGGTGTATTTTGTGATAATGGTTAATTATGTATTTACTTATTTTATTATTTCCTAATATTGCTTATGCAGATTTCGATTCATTTTTAAAAAATGTTAATAATGAAATCGTAAATCCACTTATCAAATTACTTTTTGCTTTAGCTGTTGTTTATTTTCTTTGGGGAGTGTTTAACTTCTTTATGAATTCTGATAACGCTGATGAAAGAGAAAAGGGTAAGATGCATATGATGTATGGAATTATTGGAATTACTATTATGATGGGTGTTTGGGGTATTTTAAATTTAGTTTTAAATACTTTAAATATCGATAATATTGATGTTAATTCGAACAACGAAAACGTCGGGTTCCCTAATGTAATAAAATAAAATTACAAAATTTAAAAACCTTCTGTAAAAAGAAGGTTTTTAAATTTATTTTTTTGTAATTTTGAGTAAATAAAAAAGCAGAATCTAGTTATACTAAATTCCGCTTTAATTCTTTTTTATATCGGGGTGAAATATACCTGGCCTGTTTTTGGCCAGTTTATTCTCCCTTTGAAAGAGCATCCCCTTAACGGGTAAGACGATGGCCAATCGTTTGACGAGACATTTACACTTTTCCCGCATTCGGGATATACGGTAAAGGGTCGAAACCCATATTGTCTTTTACCATTTTCGTCAAAGTACCAGGTTTTCCTAGGTTGAAAGGAACCAACCTCGCCTTTTTCTAGTAAGTATCTTCCTGTGATTATGCTGTCTGTCTGGGAAGGATATTCCCAAACTATCACTTCGGTTTCGTTAAAATTTGTGTTTAACGAGTAATATTTATACCCGTAAAATACGAAAATAAATATTACAAAGAAAATTAACATTCCTCTCATCTTATTTTTTTTGAGGTTAATTAATGATGACCATCTCCGTGATTATCTTCTTTTTTATTTTCTTCTTTTTTGTCTCCCGGAAGTAATATTGCTCCTAAAAGGCAAAATAAAGAAAAGCAAAGAATTATAAACCAGTTTTTTTGTTTAGTAAACCAACTTATTTCTTCGGGGAACATGGCAGGTATTATAAATATTATAAATACCACTAACATTATGCTTCCAATAATTGAAGATAAATTAATTTGCTGGGTTATTTTTTTAAACCCTTCAAAAATTTTACTTGCATTATTATTGAGTTTCAAATCAAAACCATCTTTATCGTAAAGATAAAAAATAATTCCAATGATAATACCAACGATTATGATCCAAATACTATTCATCTGTTCGTTTATTTTTAAGATTTAAGAAATTTGCATTATCTCCTCCTATAACTAAAGTTCCATTCAAATCCTTCAATTCACCAAGTTTTTCGGCGATTATTCTAGTATTTGCATCAGGAACTAATTCCGTTATATTACCTTTGTCATCAGTTTTAGCAACACCTATTTTAACTCTTCTTTCTTTTTCTTTACTAATTTCCGAGTCTTTTTGCATTTCGTAAACTTCGCTATCGCCTTTTTGTTTCTCTATTTTTTCTTTAGCTTGATTTTTCGCTACTTCAATTAATAGATTTGAATTCATTAAGTTTTTTGTTTCTGAATCAGCTGGTTCAAAATCTTTAAAAATTGATTTTACTAATTCAGCTCCAAAATCTTCAAGGCCTGGATGAGAGGATATCCTATGATTGCACTCTTGCATTTTATCGTTAAAATCACCTTTACTCTCACTGGCTAAACCGTTTAACTCATTAATTGTTTTTGAGGCTACTATACCTCTTAGTGCTCCAGACAAAGAGTCCATTGAGACACTAAGCGCATCTTCTACTCCAAATAACCATTTCGATAAATCTTTTATTTCTATGACATTATTTGTTAAAACATTAACAGTTCCAAGTTCTTTTAGCTCCAAATTTGGTACTACCATTGGGTAATCCACTTTGAATCTTACATGATCAGAAATGTTTGTTTTTGATACAATTATTTCTTTGTTTCCTTCAGTTTTCCAGACGATAGTCTCATCATAAGATTCTTCACCAATTTTTTTAACTTTAGTATATTTTATCTTTCTCCTATATGGTTTAAAAAAAGGATAAAGGAAAAAATACACATTAATTCTTGAATTGGTTTTATCTAAAATTAAACCACTATCCGAATCAACCGTTTTGTTTTCAATGTTACCTATGTATGCATAGGGTTTACCTAAAAACATGATAGCTTGAGCCGTCATTGCTTTCGGAATTATTATTGACTTTAAAAACACAAAAGTTAGTAAACCAATAAAGACTACCATTAATATCACATGTATTTCCATTTTATTTAATTTTTAAATGTTAATTTAAAAGCCGGAATAGAGGAGTCGGCTACTAAATTAACATTTAAAAATTATTTTTCAAAGATCTGTTTATTGTTCGAATTGTATCACATATAAATAAAAAAGTCAATCATTAGATTGACTTTTTTATTATTAATTATAATGTATTTTTAACCCCCTAACCCCTTTATCAGGGGGGAATTCTGTTTTTTATTTTTCTCCCTTGATAAGGGGAGATAGAGGGGTTGTTTTAAGCGTGCTTTAGAGGTTTTGCGTGGTCGGCAGGAGTTAACCAAAGTTTTCTGAAAAGAATTACTGAGAAAAGAATAAGAGCGAATACTACTAACCATTCAATAATACTATTTGGTACGTAACTATTGTCTCCGTTAATTACTGCTCCCGCTAGGTTACTTTTTAATTTTTCACTAGCATTAGTGGTTGCACTCGCTACTTTCTTTGCTGTGTTTTGTGAAGCTGTAGTTTTTGCAGTAGAAGTAGTTGCTTTCGCTGTAGTTTTATTTGAATTTGCATTCATTGTGTAACTTCCAGAAGTTGTACCTGCAGCTTTTGTACTTGTACTTGCTCCTGCTACAGTTCCTAATACTTTACCTTTGATTACGTTTACTACTTTTTGGTTTGAGAATCTTCCTCCTTCTGGTGAAGGATTTACTACTGAAACTTGATATTTACCAGGAGTAGCAGTATCTTCAGGATCAAGACGTATTACTAATTTGTTTGCGTTAATGAAAGTTGTTGGGCGGTCTACGCTATTCCATCTTGCTATAGAGTCGGGTTTAAAACCTGTACCGTAGATAGTTATAGATTTAAGGTTGTCACTAGTACCTACTTCTTCCGGATCAGTTCTATAAACAGTAGGTACTGAATTTTTATCTAATACATTAGGATTAAAGTTACCGTTTCCGTTATTATAACCGTTATTATAATAATCATTTCCGTTACCAGAGCAAGGTCCATCACAATAAGTATAAGCTCCTTTAGTTACATATGCATTAGCAGAAATAGGGGATAAAGCTATAGTAAATAAAGCTAAAACAGCAAATAAACCTGCACGCAATATTGATTTGTTGTTTATATTTTTCATACCTATAGTATAGCATATTCAAAGCTATTTGTCAAGTGCTATAAATTTCAATCTAAAGGGAAAGTATCTTAAATATAAATATGGTAATATAAAATATATATGCAAATAAAAGGCTTAAATTTTAAATATCTTTTATATTTTTTAATTATTTTTGTATTTTTGATTTTATTAAATTCTTATTTTAGATTTAATGAAAGTGGTGATTTATTAAATTTAGATAAAGAATCAGTTAATGATGTATTAATTAATGTTGATGAAAATTTTATTTCTAATTCAAAAAAAGAATTTAGAAGGATTGTTTTAGAAAGTGACCCTAAAAATGCTATTAATATCTTAAAAAAGGATTCTCAAAATGATAATAAGGCACTATCTATTTGCCATGATATTTTGCATGAAATAGGACATACTGCTTTCTATAAGTATAAAAATTTAACTGACGTTTTGTTATTCCAAGATGATTTTTGTAATTCTGGCTATTTACATGGTGTTTTTGAAGAATATTTTGATATAGTAGATAACCCTTTAGAGGGTTTATCTAAAATATGTGACCAAAACTCTAAAAGAAAATTTGATGAGTGGCAGTGTTATCATGGGATTGGTCATGGATTTATGTACTTTACCGGAGGAGATTTAGATAAATCTTTAGATTTGTGTAAAGATGTATTGAATAGGGAATCAAATAGAAATTATTGCTATAACGGTGTTTATATGGAAATTTTTAATACGCAAATTTTAGCAAAAGAAATAAATTTTGTTGATAAAAATAATCCTTCTTTAATTTGTTTAAATAGGAATATTGATAAAAATAGTTGTTATTTTTATTTACCAACTTATTTTAGTCAAACTTTAAATACACCATATATAAATATTTTTGAAAAATGCGAACAGCTTAATGAATCTAAATATAAAAAAAGTTGTATTTCTGGTATTGGTTCTGAAGCATTTAAGCGTAATGCTAATAAAGTTAAAGATGTTTTTGACCTTTGCGAAAATGCAGATGGATATTTTAATGAAGTTGCGTGTGTGTATGGAATGGTTGGTATCTCTATAAATCAAAATGCTTCTATTGAAGCAGGGGAAAAACTCTGTCAGAAATCTTCAATTAAATATAGATTTCTATGCAATCAAAAAATAAATAAATTTAATTATTTGTTTGAATAATTATTTTCTCTTGTGGGTAAGGAGGGACTCGGCTATTACATAGCCAGGTATTTTTTCATTTTTATAAATAAAAATAAGAAAAAATCTTTCGATTCCCTCACGAAAATAAAGCAGTTTATTTTCTCTTGTGGGTAAGGAGGGACTCGAACCCTCAAGCCTTGCGGCATTAGTTCCTAAGACTAACGCGTATACCAATTCCGCCACTTACCCATATTATATTAACTTTTGAAACCTGGTTAAGTTGCTTGATTAGTACAAAAGACTATCTCGTATACTAATTCCGACACTTACCCAATGTGCGTCCTGAAGGGATCGAACCTTCGACCTTATCCTTAAGAGGGATCTGCTCTACCAGCTGAGCTAAGGACGCATATATACAAACTCTAAACTTAATTTATAATTTTTGCCATCTGTACTGTTATCTACCAAAACAGGTAAGGACGCATATTGTTTTTAGCAAGGAATGTCCTTGCTATTGGTGCCTGAGGTGGGGGTCGAACCCACATCCCTTGCGAGACACGATTTTAAGTCGTGCGCGTATACCAATTCCGCCACTCAGGCAATTATTGAATTTTTAAACTACAAACCTTATTCTAACTATTTTTTTTGAAAAATACAATACCTTTTGATATTTGTATTGAGGCCTAGGCCGGAATCGAACCGGCGTATAAGAGTTTTGCAGACTCTTGCCTTACCACTTGGCGACTAGGCCGAACTTATATTTTTTGTTTTTATCTTAATATCTTACTTTGCTCGGAGCAGTTCGTCAATTTTTTGTCTATTTTTCTCACCTTTATCTATTTCTATTTCAACAAAAGGTATTACCTTGATATTCATATTTTTCTTTAAAAAGTCTCGCATATTACCTCTTTGTCTTTTTGCAAAAAATAATGCAGCTTCTTCTTTGGATTCTGGCATAACTGTGATAAAGATAGTTGCTCTTTTGAAATCAGGAGAAACGTTAGCTGAAGTAACGGTGATTAGGGAAGTATTATTATTTTCGCGCGCTAAAAAAGTTGCCGCTAACTCTTTTAATATAGTGTTCATTTGTTCTCTTCTTTCTGTCATTTTATTTTTCTACAACTTTAAAAGTTTCAATAATATCATTTTGAGCAATTTCTACTTTAGATTCTATCATCATTCCAAATTCTCTACCTTCTTCTACGACGCTAGTTTTATTTTTATCTTTTTCAAGATTTATAATTTTACCTCTACCGATTTCTCCTTCACGACGTATTATGCGAACTTGCCCAGAATGAATTTCTCCAATTAAAACTTTTCCTCCTAAGACTTGGCGTTCTTTAGTTTTACTAAATACTTTAAGAATTTTCGCACTACCGGTGACTTCAGTAGTAGTGATTTTAGGTCTGCGGTTTTCCATTTCAATTTCTAACCACTCAGTCATTTTATAAATAATATCAAAAGTCATAATTTGAATATTCATACGTTCAGCTAGAGATAAAGCATTGTTATCAGACTTAACGTTAAACCCTAAAACAATAGCATTTTCGTCCGAGATTGCATTTTTGATATCTTTTTCACCAATAGTACCTTCACCTTTTTGGATTATTTTAAAGCGAGCATTTTCAACTTCGATTTTTTCTATTTCTTTTTCTATTGCTTCTATTGATCCTGAAGTATCAGCCTTGAGTACTATTGGGATTATTTTTTTGTCAGTATTTAAATCTAATTCTTTAGTGTTTTTTTCTTCTTCTACAACTTCTTCTTCAAAAGAAATCATTTCAGTTTTTTTGTGGAAAGAAACAAACTCACTACCAACTTTAGGCATTTTATCAAAACCGATAAGTCTAATTGGTGCAGAAAAAGTAGCTTCATTTGTAGCTTTGCCTTTAAAATCTTCTAATATTCTAACTGGGCAATGACTATTGCCAGCTAAAACCCACATGCCTTTTTTCAAGGTACCGTTTTTGATAATCATTACCGCTTCAATACCTCTTTTTTGATCTAAGTTTGCTTCGATAATAAATCCAGTAGCTTCTTGGTTTTTGTCTCCTTTAAAATCTTCTAAATCTGCAACAATTGTAATAAGAGATAATAATTCAGGTATATTGGTGCCAGCTTTAGCTGAAATTTCTATAAAAGGAATATTACCTCCGTAATTTTCAAGGTAAACTCCGTGTTCAGAAAGTTCCATTTTAGTTTTCTCTACGTTGGCGCCTGGTTTATCTATTTTATTAATAGCGACAATTACAGGAATTTTTGCTTCTTCAATAGTTTTCCAAGCTTCAATAGTTTGAGGTTTAACTCCGTCTTCAGCTGAAACTATTAAAATAGCGATATCAGCAATATTTGCACCTCGTTTACGCATTTTAGAAAATGCTGCGTGGCCTGGAGTATCGATAAAGCTGATTTTGCGATCAGCTCCATTTTCATCTTGATGAATTATTTCATAAGCACGAATATGTTGAGTAATACCTCCAGCTTCACTATCAACAATATTAGTATTACGGATATAATCAAGCAAGGTAGATTTACCATGATCAACATGCCCCATAATAACAACTACAGGTGGACGAGTTTGTATAGAATTTTCTTTGTTTGTTTTTGTCATTATACTTTTGCTTTATTTATTACTTCGCGTTCTTCATCAGTTAATTCGTAAGTTGAAGAACCTTTTTTAATAGGTTTAGCAAATACGCTCATTCTTTCTCTTGCGTATAAGCTAGAGATTACTACTCCGTCACCTTCTTCGTTTTGCATTGAAATAGCAAAACTTTGGTTGCCTCCTTGATCAGGGAAAGGATTAAAACGGATAGTTTCAAGCCCACGAATGCTTTTCTTTAATTTTTGATTTACGATTGCAAGCTCAGCTTCGATTTTGTTTTTAGATAAGATTAGATTTTTGACTTCGTCTTCTAAATGAATTAAAGTATCTTCTAAGTCTTTAGCTTTTTTGCCTATAAAAAAACGTTTTAGTCTTTTCTCGGTTTTAACAATCCAAAAGATGTTGCACAAGAGTACAATGAAAATTAGGATAAAAAAAATAATTTCGAGCTTGGAAATCATACCATTCCAATATATACTATTTTTATAGTTTTATCAAATTAAGAAATGAAACACAAAAATAAAAAAATCATATATTTAGATAATGCTTCTGCTACAAAAATTGATCCCGAAGTATTAAAAACAATTTTAAAATCTCTGAAAGAGGATTTTTACAATGCGAGTGCTATTCATGAAGGAGGAATATTTGTAAATCAAAAAATCAAAGATTCTCGCAAAAAAATTGCAAATTCTTTATCTGTATCTAGCGAAGAAATTATATTTACGAGTGGGGCAACAGAATCTAATAATTTAGCAATTTTAGGTACGCTATATAATTTTAAAGATAATTTTAGCAAGCCTCATATTATAAGTACTAAAATTGAGCACGCTTCAGTTTTAGAATTATTAATTCATTTAGAAAAAGAAAATCAAATAGAATTAACTTTGCTCGATGTTAATCAAGAAGGGGATTTAAATATCAAAGATCTCAAGAAAAATCTAAAAGAAAATACTGTTTTAGTTTCTGTGATGTATGCGAATAATGAAATCGGAACTATTTTTGATATTAAAGAAATTGCAAAAACAATTCGTCATTTTCGAAAAAATAAAATTAAAAATAATCATTTCCCGTATTTTCATACTGATGCCACTCAAGCGACTAATTATTTATCGATGAATGTTTTAAATTTAGGGGTAGACCTTATGTCTTTTAATTCTGCAAAGATTTACGGGCCTAAGGGTATAGGGGTTTTATACAAAAAAAGAAATGTAGAAATCAAAAGTTTATTTTATGGAGGAGATCAAGAATTTGGTTTAAGGGCTGGAACTTTAAATGCTCCTTTGATTTTAGGTTTAGTTAAAGCTTTAGAAATAACTAATAAAATAAAAGAAACTGAAGTAATTCGTTTAACAAAATTAAGAAATCAATTTTATATAAAATTACAAAAAGTTTTTTCTAAATATAATTTAGAAATTAGATTGAATGGTAATTTAGAAAATCGTTTACCAAATAATTTAAATATATCTATACCGAAAATACCTAGCGATTTGTTTTTAGTAGAATTATCTATGAGGGGAATATATCTCTCTGAAAAAAGTGCTTGTAAGACTGGCGAGAAAAAAAGTTCTCACGTATTAGACGCTCTTTATCAAAATCAAAGTTTGAAAAACCAAAGTTTACGTTTTTCTTTAGGTAGAGAAACTAAGAAAGAAGATTTGGATTTTGTTATTTTATCGATAGATGAAATTTTAAAGAAACTGAAATCTTGGTATCTTTAAAAAATTGACTTTTGTGCTATAATAGCTATATGGATATAAAAGATTTAAATAAAGGGCAATTTATATTACTGATGATATTAGTTTGCTTTGTTGTATCTATTGCGACAAGTATTACTACTTATTCTCTTATTTCACAAGCTCCCGAAAGCGTAAAAAGACCTATAACTCAAGTAGTTCAAAGAACAGTCGAACGTATCGTCGAAGTACCACAAGGAGAAACTTTATCAAAAGATGAATTAGAGTTGATTGAAGATTTAAAAGCCTTAAAACCACTTATTGATAAATTAGCTAAAGAAGAGAATTCAGAAACAAATACTTCAAATAATAATACAGGAAATACTACTACTGAAACTCCAACTGAAAATCCTACAACAGAAAACCCAAATCCAAATCCATAATTAAAATTAATTAATTAAACTCATATGCCACCACTAAATAAATTTACAACAAAAGCAAAAGAAACTATTAAGAAAGCACATGAGCTCGCAATCGAAAGAGGGCAAAATCATGTCTCTGCTATGCATTTACTTGCAGCTTTAGTATTGCAAGAAGAAAGTATTGTAAATTCGATTTTAGATAAAATGGAAATTGATACTATGTTACTTACTGATTCTGTTTTAGAAGCAATCGAATTACCAGAACGCGATACTACGCTATCTCCTTCATATCAGATTTATCTTAATCCTGATTTAGCTCAAACTATTGAGCATTCTTTAGCTGTAGCGGTATTTACTAAAGATGAATTTGTTTCGACCGAGCATCTTTTTATTGCTTTGATAGATGTTGAAAGTGATGCAAAAACTTTATTAATGAAATTTAAAATTAATAAAGAAAAAGTTTTTAATATTTTAAATGAACTCAAAGAACAAAATCTGACTGGAGATGAAAGTCCAAAGAAAATGAAAATGATTTTGAAATATACTCGTAATCTGACTCGTCTTGCTCGCGAAGATAAACTTGATCCAGTCATAGGACGTGATAGTGAAATAATGCGTATCATGCAAATCCTTTCTCGTCGTACAAAAAATAATCCGATTTTGATAGGGGAAGCTGGAACTGGTAAAACTGCAGTAGTTGAAGGTTTGGCTGAAAGAATAGCTAAAGGTACAGCTCCAGAATCTTTGCGTGACAAAGAAGTAGTTTCTCTTGATTTAGGTATGCTTATTGCTGGGACTAAGTATCGCGGAGAATTTGAAGAAAGATTAAAAGGTATAATGAAAGAAATCGAAAAGACTGACGGTAAAGTTATACTTTTTATTGATGAAATTCATACTATTGTCGGGGCGGGAGGAAGTGAAGGAACTCTTGATGCTTCAAATATGTTAAAACCTGCTCTTGCGAGAGGTGAATTGCGTGCTATTGGAGCGACGACTCTTAAAGAATATCAAAAGTATATAGAGAAAGATCCTGCACTCGCTAGACGTTTTCAACCTGTATATATTGATGAACCAAATATCGAAGATGCTATTACTATCCTTCGTGGGCTTAAAGAACGTTATGAACTTTTCCACGGCGTGCGTATTACTGATGATGCTATTGTTAGTGCTGTAAATTTATCTTCTCGATATATTACTAATAGATTTTTACCAGATAAAGCTGTTGATTTGATTGATGAGGCTTCTTCTTCACTAAAAATATCTTTAGAAAATAAACCTGTAATGCTAGAAGAAGCACATAGAAAAATAATGCGTCTTGAAATCGAGCGTGAAGCTTTGAATAAAGAAATTACAATTATTGAAGCTCCAAAAGAAAAAATTCGAGAAGAGAAAAATCGTATTAAGGAAATTGAGCGCGAAATTGCTAACCTGAACGAAAAAACCAAAGAGTTAGAATTAAAATGGAAAAATGAAAGAAATATAGTAATGGAAATTCGCCAAATTAAAAAAGATTTAGAAACTTTGCGAGTAGATGCAGAGAATGCAGAAATGCAATCTGACTTATCAAAAGCAGCTGAAATCAGATATGGCAAAATTCCAACTCTGAAAAAAGAATTAGATACAAAATTAGCACGTTTGAAAAAATTACAAAAATCTCGCAGAATTTTAAAAGAAGAAATTACCGAAGAAGATATTGCTAGCGTAGTTGCTCGTTGGACAGGTATACCAGTTTCAAAAATGCTTGAAGAAGAAAGAGAAAAATTAGGTAAAATGGAAGAAGAACTCTCTAGTAGAATTATCGGACAAGAAGATGCGGTTAAGAGAGTAGCTGAAGTTATCAAACGTTCTAAAGCTGGAATCTCTGATCCTAATAGGCCTATTGGATCTTTTATATTCTTGGGTCCTACTGGAGTAGGTAAAACTGAGCTTACGAAAGCTTTAGCGGAAATTATGTGGAATGACGAGAAAGCTATCATTAGAGTTGATATGTCTGAATACATGGAACGCCACAGCGTTTCTAAGCTTGTTGGTTCACCGCCTGGATATGTTGGTTATGACGAAGCGGGGCAATTAACCGAAGCTGTCCGTCATAGACCTTATTCGATAATTTTATTTGATGAAATAGAAAAAGCTCATCCGGAAGTATTTAATATTTTACTTCAAGTTCTCGACGAAGGTCGTATGACTGACGGTAAAGGTAGAGTTGTTAATTTCAAAAATACTATTATTATAATGACTTCTAATATCGGTTCTCAATTTATTGAGAAGATGGAATCTATCGGATTTTCAAATACTACCGAGAAAGAAGATTATATGAATGTAAAAGATAGAGTGATGGAATCTCTCAAAGAACATTTTCGTCCTGAATTCTTAAATCGTATTGATGAGATTGTGCTTTTTGATATTTTATCTAAAGAAGCAATTTTAGAAATTGTAAAATTAAGAATTAAAGTTGTAAAAGAAAGAATTCAAAATAAAGGAATTTATTTTGAGATAAATGATGAAGCTCTAGAATATCTCGCGATAGAAGGTTATAATCCGCATTATGGAGCAAGACCTTTAAACAGACTTATTCAAAATAAAATTTTAAATCCGATTGCGAATTTGATGATTAGTAATAATTTGAAGAAAGGGGATAGTGTATTAATTAATGCTAAAAACAATGAGTTAATGATCACCACTAAGAAAGGCCACGCCACAGGACGGGCAGGAAAAGTTAAAAGTAATCTAAAGATTAAAAGTAAAATAAAAGTGTAATTAAAAATCCCTCAAAATCTGAGGGATTTTTAATTAAAAGATGCAAAAAAAATTAATTTATGGTATTTTATATATTGTAATTGCGTCGGTGGTAGAGTGGTCAATTACAACAGACTGTAAATCTGTCGGGCTTTGCCCTACGAAGGTTCGAATCCTTCCCGGCGCACTTGAGTATTGACTTAATTGATAAATTATAGTATTATATTATTTGAATTAGGTCTTCAAATTTTTTTAAAATTTAAATTTTGTAAAATGAAAACTACGTTGTTTTTCTTTTTCTTTATTATTTTTTTAGTTCATTTGATTTTTTATAAATTAGATGAAATGAATGAGTATTTTGTTTTTTTATTAATTCCTTTATGTATTTTTGCAGGAGGGGTATTTAAAAAATTACAAGATATTTCTGATATTAAAAATAAAATAAAAAAGAAAATTTAATTTTTATGAATTTATTTGATAACAAATAGAGACTATTTGGTTTTTTACAAATCATCTAGTCTTTTTTTATTTTGTATTTTTTAAAAAGTGTGTTATTATATTTATATTAGATTCTTGACTCTGTTTTAGGAGTTTTTTTATTTAAATTTATTAATTAAAATTTTTTTTATGGATATTAGAAATATTGCAATTATTGCTCACGTGGACCACGGTAAGACTACTCTTACAGATGCTTTGATGAAGCAAAACGGTATAGTTTTAGATGAAGGAGTTTCTATGGACTCAAACGCTCTCGAAAAAGAGCGAGGTATTACTATTTATGCGAAAAATACTTCGATTTATTATAAAGATACAAAGATTAATATAGTAGATACTCCAGGTCACGCGGACTTCGGTTCAGAAGTAGAACGCGTATTACGCGCTATTGATTCAGTTTTGCTTCTTGTTGACGCTGTAGAAGGACCTATGCCTCAAACTCGTTTCGTTTTGAAAAAATCTCTTGAGCTCGGACTTAAGCCGATAGTTGTAATTAATAAGATAGATAAACCAGCAGCCGATATAGCTCGCGTGCATGATGAAATTTTAGAATTGTTTTTAGAACTTGGAGCAAATGATGAGCAAACTGATTTTAAAACTATTTATGCTATTGGGCGTGAAGGTAAAGCTTTCAAAAATATCGGAGATGATTCAAATGATCTTTCTCCTTTACTTGATCTTATTTTAGAAATCGTACCTGTTGCTTCAGCAAACAAAGAAGGCAAATTGCAAGCTCAAGTATTTAATCTGGCTTATGATAATTTCTTAGGAAGAATGGCGATTTGTAGAGTTTATGAAGGTAGTATAAAAAACGCAAGTTCTTTAGTTGTGAAAGGCGAGAATGGTTCTCGAAATGGTAAGATAACTAAACTTTTTACTTTTGAAGGTACTAATCGCAAAGAAGTTCCTAGTGCAAGCAGGGGCGACATTGTTATGATTGCTGGAATCCCAGATATTTTTATTGGAGAGACTTTGTGTGAAGATGAGAGTGTAGAAGCTTTACCTCATATTGCTATCGATGAACCAACTTTGTCACTTAACTTTTTAGTAAATGATTCTCCTTTCGCAGGTAAAGAAGGTAAATTTGTAACTTCTCGTCAAATCAAAGAAAGACTTGAGAAAGAATTAGAAATCAACGTTGGTCTTAAAGTAGATTTTTCTCCAGACCAAGGTGAAGATAAATCAGGTCCAAGCTTCTTTAAAGTTTATGGACGCGGAGAACTTCATGTTGCAGTTTTGTTAGAAAATATGCGTCGTGAAGGATTTGAAATGCAAGTTTCTCAACCCGAAGTAATTATAAAAGTTGATGCAAATGGTAATAAAACTGAACCTTATGAAGAACTTGTAATAGATGTGCCAACTATATCTTCTGGAACTGTGATAGAAAAGATCGGTAAAAGAAAAGGAATAATGAAAGATATGCAAGACAAAGACGGAATTTCTAGAATTATTTTTGAAATACCTACTCGTGGATTGTTAGGCTACCGCGGTGAATTTATTATTGATACAAAAGGTGAGGGAATTATGTCTTCTCGTTTTAGTGCTTTCAAAGAATACGCTGGAGAAATCAAGAAAAGAGAGTACGGATCTATGACTTCTATGATTACTGGTAAAGCAGTAGCCTTTGCACTTGCTAATTTACAAGAACGTGGTATATTATATATAGATCATGGTACAGAAGTTTACGAAGGTATGGTAATTGGTAACGTTTTAAAAGGAGAAGATATGTCAGTCAATCCTATAAAAGGTAAACAACTTACAAATATGCGTGCTTCTGGTACTGATGAAATGATAGTGTTAAAGCCAGCTTTCGTACTCAGTATCGAACGTGGTCTTGAAGTAATGGGTATGGATGAGTATTTAGAAATAACTCCGAAATCAGTTAGACTTCGCAAGAAATTTTTAACTGAAAATGATAGAAATAAAGCTTTCCGTACAAAAAATAATTAATTCTTGACATTATTATAAAAATAAGGTATATTAAAACTATTAATTAAAAAAAATTTATGTCATCAACAATATCGTTTAAACCAAAACAAGTTACCAAAAGAATAATCGCTCATTTGCCGGAACGCGCAAGTGATGTTTTGATTAGTCGTTTTGGTCTTGATGCTAATGATTTAGAAAGAAAAACTCTTGAAGAAATTGGTAAAAAATATAACATTACCCGCGAAAGAGTTCGTCAAATCAAAGAAAACGGTATTAATCTAATTAAAAAATCTTCAGCTTTTAAAGCTGAGCAAGGACTTTTTGAAGAATTGCGTGATTTAGTGCATGAATTAGGTGCAGTTGTTGCTGAACATGATTTGCTAAATCATATATCTAAAGATAAAGCTACTCAAAATCACATTCATTTTTATTTAGTACTTAGTGATCATTTTACTAAGCATAAAGAAGACGATCATTTTAAAGCTCGTTGGAGTGTTGATAGTGAAATGGCAGAAAAGGTTCATGAATCTTTGAAAAAATTATATTCTTCTTTGAAAGATGAAGATTTAGTTCCTGAAACTGAAATGATTAAGAAATTCTTTGATAATATGAAAGATGTTGCTGATAAGTATAAAAACGATGAAGTAGCAAAGCGTTGGCTTTCTGTTTCTAAGACAATTTCTAAAAATCCTCTTGGAGATTGGGGTAGATCTCACTCTCAAAACGTTCACACTCGTGGAGTTAAAGATTATGCATATCTCGTAATGCGTCGCCACGGTTCACCTATGCACTTCAAAGAAGTTACAGATTCAATCTCGAAAACTTTTGGACGTAAATCTCATTATGCTACAACTCATAATGAATTAATCAAAGATCCTCGTTTCGTTTTAGTTGGTCGTGGACTTTATGCACTTTCAGAATGGGGATATAAGACTGGAATTGCTCGTGATGTGATTCGTGATATACTCAAAAAAGAAGGTCCTATGACTAAAGAAGAAGTAGTAGAGAAAGTTATGAAAGAAAGATACTTTAAGAAAAATACTATTTTAGTTAATTTAGCTAACAGTAAACATTTTAAGAAAAACAAAGAAGGTTTATATACAGCTTTATAAAAATAAAGTAAAAGCCTCGTCGCTTGAAAGCGACGAGGCTTTTACTTTATTTGTTTTTTATAATAAAATATTAGTATGGATCAAATTGATGAAGTCTTAAATGAAATGCCAAAAAGTTTTTGGATGTTTTTAGGCATCATCATTGTTGGCTCAGCTGTAGTGAGTCTTTTGGGTTGGGAAGTTTTATTCCTGTCTATTATGGCTTTGTTCTTAGGAGTTTTTGGTTGGGAACTTTGGCTTCATTATATACGACAAGATTTTATTTCTGGTATTGATTGGGTTTTACTTGAAATTATTCCTCCTCGTGATGTAGCTCGTTCTCCAAAAGCTATGGAGCTTTTCTTTACGAATGCTCTTTATCATTGGAGTATGAAAGGAGGACGTGAAGCAATATGGCAAGGTGCCGTTTGGTTTTGGTTTTCTTTAGAAATTGTTTCTCTTGAAGGACAAGTGCATTTTTATATTCGAACTCCTACTCGTATTCGTGGGCTTATTGAGACTCAAATTTATGCTCAATATCCTCAAGCTTACGTCAAAGAAGTAGAAGATTACACTGCGGCTGTAGATGAAATTTCAGAAAAGAGTGAATGGAATATGTGGGGTTGCGAATGGAAATTAGCTAAACCAGAATCTTACCCTATTAAAACTTATGTAGATTTTGGACTTGATAAAGATCCTGATGAAGAACTTAAAGTTGATCCACTTTCTCCCGTGATTGAACTTTTTGCATCTATGCAAAAAGATGAGCAAATGTGGCTTCAAATTGTTGTGCGCCCTACTAAAAAGAAATTCCATACTCATGGTACTTGGGGAGGACATCATGATTGGGTTAAAGAATCCGAGTTAGAATTGGAACGAGTTTCTTCTCCTTATACTAAAGTTGAAGTTTTGCCAAATGGATCAATCTTAAAATCTGGACGTACACCGGATTCTATGAAACCTTTAATAGATGGACTCACTAAAAAACCTCAAAAGATTGGTTTTGATGTTGGTATTAGGTCTTGCTATGTTGCGAAGAAGCATGCATACGATATGAATCATCGTCGTGATATTCGTTTGATTTTTAGACAATATGCAAATCCTTTATTGAATAGCTTTGAAAGATATAATGGTACTCAGGCTGATGCTTATGGAGGTTTAGTAACCGTACTTAATCAAAAACAAGTTTTTAAACTTGCAAATCGTATGCTTCACGAATATAAAGAGCGTAATTTCTTCAACCATCCGATGCGTAATCAATGGTTGCATCATATTCCTTGGCCAATTTCCCCAACTATTTTTATGGCGTATTTCCATTCAGTAACCTACGTTTTAAATGTAGAAGAAATAGCTACTCTGTGGCACTTCCCAGGTCAAATTCTTAAAATTCCTACTCTTGAAAGAGTTGAAAGTAAAGAAGCTTCTCCTCCTACAAATTTACCGACTTAATTTATGGAAACAGATAAAGATTTAAATTTTCAAGAAAATATAGAACTTAAAATAGAGAAAAAACCTTTTAATTTTTTTAAGATTTTTTCTCTATTTTTTTTATTTTTGATTTTGTTTATTAGTACGTTTTTTTATAGTTTAAATCAAGCCCCTAAGGATTTCCCTCAAGGAGAAATATTTGCAATAGAGAGGGGTAGTAGTTTGCGCACTATATCTAAAAATTTAAAAGAGCAAAATTATATTAAATCAAGGGTTTTATTTGAATCTTTCGTGATTTTATTTGGCGGAGAAAAAAGTCTTAATACCGGAGATTATCTTTTTAAACAAAAATATTCTACTTTAGTAATTGCCGATCGAATTTCAAAAGGAGAAAAAGATTTAAGCCCAATTAAAATTACTATACCTGAAGGTTTTACGAAAACTGAAATAATTACTTTGCTCGACAAAAAACTGCATAACTTTGATGCAAATAAATTTGATCAAGAAAATAAAGAAGGTTATTTATTCCCGGATACTTATTTTTTCTTATCTTCTGATGATGAAAATGTTGTAAAAGAAACTATTGAAAATAATTTTAATAAAAAAACCAGTAAAGTTTTCGCGAATTTACCTTTAGCAAAACAAAAAGAAATTTTAATCATGGCTTCTATCCTTGAAGGTGAAGCTAAGGGTGATCTTGATAGAGATATTATTTCTGGAATTTTATGGAAAAGGCTTTCTATAAATATGCCACTTCAAGTAGATATTGCTCCTATTACTTATGAGAAGCGCGGACTACCAGAAAATCCGATTTCAAATCCTGGACTCGCTACGATTTTATCATCACTTAATCCTGAAAGTTCACCTTATTTGTATTATATTCATGATAAAGAAGGAAATACTCATTTTGCAAAAACTTTTAAAGAACATCGTCAAAATATAGAAAAATATTTAAAATAGTGTATAAATAGTATATTGTGTCTAAAAAGCTTAATTTAAATAAAAAGACTGTATTTGTAGGTATGTCTGGGGGAGTTGATAGTTCGCTTTCGGCTTTGTTATTAAAAGAACAGGGCTATAACGTTGTCGGAGTTTTTATTAAAACTTGGCATCCAGATTTTATTACCTGCAACGAAGAAGAAGAGAGGTTAGATGCTATGCGTGTAGCAGCCTTTTTAGATATACCTTTTTTAACTTTAGATTTAGAAGATGTTTATAAAAAGGGAGTTGCGGATTATATGATTTCCGAATATAAATTAGGACGAACTCCTAATCCAGATGTGATGTGTAATCGTGAAGTAAAGTTCGGCGCATTTTTAAATTTTGCTTTAAGTAAAGGTGCGGATTTTGTTGCGACGGGGCATTATGCACGTAACTTAGGTGGAAGTTTATATAAAGGAACAGACCCGAGCAAAGATCAAAGTTATTTTCTTTGGACTTTAACTAAAAAGCAATTACAAAATATTTTATTTCCTATTGGTCATTTAGAAAAAAGTAAAGTTAGAACTTTAGCTAAAAAACATCAATTACCAGTTTCGACTAAAAAAGACAGTCAAGGAATTTGTTTTCTTGGAGATATTGATATTAAAGATTTCTTGAAGCATTATATTAAAGAGCAAAAGGGTAAAGTTGTAAATGAAGCTGGTGAAGAGATAGGGTCTCACGAAGGAGTTCTTTTTTACACTTTAGGAGAAAGGCATGGTTTTGTGATAAATAAAAAAACTAATAATGATAGTAGGTATTATATTATTAAAAAAGATATACCGAATAATGTTTTAGTTGTTTCTAATAATAAATATGTAAATCCTAATAAAGAAATAATTATTAATGAAATAAATCAAATAGAAAATTTTGAAGAAAATAAAGTTTACGAGATGCAAGTTAGGTATCATGGCGAATTAATTCAAGCAAAATTATCTAGAGAGAATATCAATGAAATAAAGATTTTACCAGAAAAAGAAGTTTTAGTTGCAAGTGGTCAATCGATTGTTGTTTATTTGCGAGATAAAGTTATTCTTGCTGGGGTTGTAAAATAGCTTTATTTTTATTATTTTTAGGCTAGAATATATATATGGATGAATTTTTTATAAACAATAGTGAAATGTTACTCAAATTATTATTAGCAGTATTTTTAGGAGGTATTATTGGGCTTGAAAGGTTTGTGGTGCATAAAGAAGCGGGTATGAAAACTCACGCATTGGTTGCGCTCGGTTCAGCTTTATTTGTACTTATTGGTGAAGAGTTGATGTTTACTTATGGAGATATTGGAAGTTTTGATCCGACTCGTATTGCTTCTCAAATCGTAGTCGGTATTGGATTTTTAGGAGCTGGTTCTATTATGCTTCAAGGTTCTCATATTAGGGGATTAACTACTGCGTCGGGATTATGGATAACTGCAGGAATAGGTATGGCAGCCGGATTTGGATTTTCAGCAATGGCTATTTCAGCTACCGTTTTAGTTTTGATGGTTTATATATTAATGAATATATTTGAAAAGCCTTTAAGAAATATTGTGAAAGATGATAATTTAGAAAATAAGAATTAAGAATGAAATCACAAGAAATACGCAATAGATTTTTAAAATTTTTCGAACAAAGAGGGCATGCTATTATCCCTTCGGCTTCACTCGTACCTGAAAACGATCCTTCGGTATTATTTAATACTGCTGGTATGCAACCTCTCGTACCTTATCTCTTAGGTCAAACGCACCCTATGGGTCGTCGCATTGCTGACGTACAGAAATGCGTTCGGACTGGAGATTTAGAAGACATAGGAGACAATCGTCATTTTTCTTTTTTTGAAATGCTTGGGAATTGGTCTTTAGGCGATTACTTTAAAGAAGAAGCAATTGCTTGGAGTTATGAATTTTTAACCTCTAAAGAAGAAGGCTTAGGTCTTGATCCTAAAAGACTTTATATAACTGTTTTTGAAGGTGACGAAAATGCACCTTATGATGATGAATCAAAACAAATCTGGATGAAAGTCGGTATTCCAGAGAATCGTATTTATTCACTTCCAGCGGAAGATAATTTTTGGTCTCCGGGAGATAACGGACCTTGTGGACCTTGTTCTGAGATGTTTTATGATATGGATGGGATTTTTATTGGACAAGAAATCAGCAAAGAAAAGTTTATTGAAGAAACTAAAAAAGAAACTATCATAGAAATCTGGAATGACGTTTTTATGGAGTACGAAAAGAAAGACGGTAAAGTTATCGGTAAACTTGCACAGAAAAACGTAGATACTGGCGCGGGACTTGAGCGTATGACTGCGGTTATGCAAGGCGTCCGTACTGCTTATGAAACTGATATATTTAAAGAAGTTTGGAATACAATTAATAAATTAAGCACAAATCAAGATTTACGTGCAAAACGAATTGTTCTCGACCATATTCGTACATCTGTATTTATTATTGATGCTGGTGTAGTACCTTCTAATTCAAAACAAGGTTATATTTTAAGACGTTTATTAAGACGAGCAATAATGCAAAGTAGATATTTAGGTACAGGTGAAAGCATTTTTTCAGAGCTAGTTAATTTATATGTAGATATGTATAAATCTATTTACCCAAGTTTAAATGATAATTTAGAAATAATAAAAGAGGTAATTAATAAAGAAAGTGAACAATTTGGTAAAACTCTTTCAAACGCAATAAAAAAATTATGGTCTGAATATTTCTATAATAATTTAAAAACTGATGATGAAAAAATTAATCCTGATGTGCTTTTTTACTTTTTTACAACAGAAGGTTTTCCTCCAGATTTAACATTAGATCAGTATAATAATTATAGAAAAGAAAAAGAACTTCCTGAATTGAGTAATCAAAAAATAAATGAAATAATGACTGGTTTTAATAAGAAAATGGCAACGCATCAAAAGTTATCAGCTACTGCGTCTGCGGGAATGTTTAAAGGTGGACTTGCGAATCATAATGAGAAAACTATTCGCCTCCATACCGCTCATCATTTGCTTTTAGCAGGATTGCAACAAATCGTAGATAAGAATATCAAGCAAAGAGGTAGTAATATTACCGAAGAGCGTCTTCGTATAGATTTCCTTTGCGATCATAAGCTTACCGATGAAGAGAAGAAAAAAGTAGAAGAATTCGTGAATGATAAAATCGACAGAAAATTAAACGTTATTCGTCGCGAGATGAATAGAGAAGAAGCTATGAATTTAGGAGCTGAGATGGAATTCGGCGCAAAATATCCTGAAGTAGTTAGCGTTTACTTTATCGAAGATGAAAACGGAAATGCAATTTCGAAAGAATTCTGTGGAGGTCCGCACGTAGCTAATACTTCCGAACTCGGAAAATTCAAAATTCAAAAAGAAGAAGCCGTCGCTTCTGGAATCCGTCGTATTAAAGCTGTTTTAGAGTAAAAATATTTTGAGAAAAAATTTAGAAAGGTTATAATATTACTATGTGGCCTTTTTCTAAAACAGAAAATCAAAAAGAATTATCTTTAGTTTTTGATATTGGTTCTTCTTCTGTAGGAGGTTCTTTATTCTATATTGAAAGTTCAGGTAATCCGCATATAATTTATACAAATCGTGAACCGATATTAATAGATCAAAACCTTGATTTGCAAAGTTTCTTTAATCTGACTATATCTGCTTTAACAAAATTAGTAGAAAAAATTCACAAAGAAAATCCAGCAAAGGTAGATAGAGTTTTTTGTGTGCTTTCTTCTCCTTGGTTTCATTCTCAAACTCGTAATATCAAATACGAGAAAAATACTCCTTTTGTTTTTAATACGAAATTCGCTGATGAATTGATTAAGAAAGAAGTAGAAAACTTAATCAAGAGCTATGAAACTAATGATCCTAATACTAGTAAAGTTTTACCTATAGAGATGAAGACTATGAGTGTTAAATTAAACGGCTATAACGTGAAAAATCCTGTTGGTAAAAAAACCAAAGATTTAGAAATGCCTATTTTCGTTTCTTTGAGTGAAGAAATTTTTATCAAAGAAGTTGAACGAGTTATAAACGCGTCTTTTCATTTCAAGAGTATTAAATTTTCTTCTTTTTTGATGTCTTCTTTTGCGGTAGCGAGAGATATGTTCATCAATCAAGATAAATTCCTGCTTATCAATATTGGTGGAGAAATAACTGATATTTCTATGATTAAGAAAGATATTTTGAAAGACAATGCTTCTTTCCCTATGGGAGTGAATTTCCTTATTCGTGGTTTAGTAAAAGATTTAAAGGTGGATAGCAAAGAAGCTAGATCACTGCTTCATTTATATAAAGACGATCACGCTACTTTAAATACTAATCAAAAATTAAGTCAGGTGATTGAACCGTTAAAGAAAACTTGGCTCAA
The DNA here is from genome assembly GCA_018062065.1 of Minisyncoccota bacterium. Taxonomy (GTDB): domain Bacteria; phylum Patescibacteriota; class Minisyncoccia; order Phycocordibacterales; family UBA9973; genus UBA9973. Next base: position 31,363 of record JAGOSX010000003.1, read on the forward strand.
GAATTTTCAAGAAACTTTAAATAATCTTTCTCACGATATTTCAATACCCTCAACTGTTTTTATAACCGTAGATCAGAACTTGGCAGAATTTTTCTCTCAAATAATCAAAAACGAAGAACTCAATCAGTACTCTTTGACTGAAGATAAATTCCGTATTGTTTTTCTTGGAACTGAAGCTTTGCACGGCATAGCGATATTTGATGAAAAGAAAGAAATAGAACGAGACCCGCTTTTAATTATCGAAGCGATTTATATTAATAGATTTTTGAAATAATTATGGCAAAAAGATTTTTAGAAGATATGATACAAGTTAAAAACGCAAATAAGATAAAAAGAGAAATTAACAATTCTCCTGATATTAAACCTGCTCCAAGTATCAAAAAAGAAGTTGAAAAAGTTGCAAAGCAAGAACCTCAAGCAAATACCGAAATTAAAACTGAAATTAAAAAAGCTCCTTATTTAAAGAATACTAAGTCTTATTTTGATAGTGATGGATATCGAGAAGTGATCGATACAAAGCAAAGTTCTAATAGTTATTTTCTATGGTTTCTTGTTATTTTAGTGGTTATAGTCGCTTTTTTTAATATTTCAGCTCGTTTTAGCAAAGCAAATATAACCATAAATCCTAAAATTGAAAAATTCACTTTAGATGAACCTTTAAATGCGAAAAAAGATTTAAGTCAAACTGAAACTGATTTATCTTATCAATTAATTATAGTTGATGGCACTCAAAATAAAATCGTTGAAGCTCAAGGTGAAAAAGAAGTTAAAGAAAAGGCTACTGGGATAGTAGTTCTTTATAATGCTTTTGCGACTAGTCCTCAAAAGTTAAATATCGATACGAGATTGATTGGTTCTAATAATAAAATATATAAAACAAAAGAAGCAGTTACGATCCCAGCTATGGTAGGAAATAATTTTGGTTCAATTAAAGTTGAAATCTATGCAGAAAAAGAAGGGGAAGAATACAATAGTGAACCGTTAGATTTTCAAATACTTGGTTTTAAGGGAACTTCTAAATTCGATAAAATCTATGCTCGTTCCGAAGGTTTGATTACTGGAGGATTTTTAGGGAATAAAAAGATAGTTAGTGAAGAGGCTTTTAACAAATCCAAAGAAGAATTAGAAAATGCTTTAGAGCTTCGACTTTTAGAAAAAGCTTTAGATCAAATTCCTAATGATTATATTTTATTCCGCGATGCTACTTTCTATAAAATAGAATCCAATATAACTAATAATAGTTCTAGTGCTAACGAAGCTGAAATTTCTGCTACTGGGACTTTGTATGGCTTTATTTTTAATAAAAAGAATTTGGAAAATTATATTTTAGAAAATAAATTTGGAGAGAAAAAAGATAATTATTACGTATCTAATCTAAAAGATTTAGCTTTTGAAATTCGAGATGAAAATATTGAAGCTGAAAAGGTAAGTGAAATTGATTTTAGCTTAAAAGGTGAAATTAACACTCCTCATAAAGTAAATGAGAATTCTGTAAAGCAAGCTCTCTTAGGTAAATCTAAAAAAGAATTTACAAATATTTTATCTACTTTTGAAAGTGTAAATGAAGCAAATTTATCTATCAAACCAATTTGGCAAAGTAAAATTCCAAAAGAAACTAAAAAAATTAACCTAAAAGTTAATTATCCGTAATTTTCCACTTATAATATTTGACCAAATTAAATTAATTTGGTATGATTGAGTAGTTACAATGATTGATTCAAAAAACGACAAAGCTTTAACTAAAAAGGGACTAGTAATAGAGGCCTTACCTCAGACTTTATTTCGAATAGAGTTCGAAGAAGGCGAAGTAATACTTGCTTACCTTGGTGGTAAAATGAGATTAAATCGAATTAAAGTTTTAGTCGGAGATCAAGTAGAAGTTTTGCTCGATCCATACGGTGGAAAGGGGAGAATTATTAAAAGGTTGTAATTTTTTTTGAAATAGTGTATTATATGTTTTATAAGTTTTAAATAGTTTAAAAGTATTTAAAAATAAGGATATTTCCTTATTTGTTTTGTTTTGTTAATAAGATTAATAATTTATGAAAATTAGAGCATCAATTAAAAAGATTTGTGATAAATGTAAAATGGTAAAGCGCAAAAGACATTTGCACGTTATTTGCTCTAACCCAAAGCATAAGCAAAAGCAATAAAAATATATGAGAATTTTAGGAATTACAGTACCAAATGAAAAGAGACTTGAAATAGGATTAACTTGCCTTTACGGTATAGGTATTTCAAGAGCACGCAAAATACTTGATCAAGTAGGAATTGATCATGGCAAAAAAGCGAAAGACTTAACAGCAGATGAAGAAAATAAAATCCGTACAATAGTAGAAGGTATTACTATCGAAGGTAACTTGAAAAGAGAAATTTCTGCAAACATCAAAAGACTTAAAGATATCAAAACTCACCGCGGAGTTCGTCACATGAAAAGACTACCAGTTCGTGGACAAAGAACAAAGACAAATTCTAGAACTGTAAGAGGCAACGTTAGAAATACTATGGCTTCAGGTAGAAGAAAAGAAAGTAAGACTTAATTTATAAAAGAAAGTTAAAAGTTATAAAAATTATCATGGCAAAAACAAAAGTTACAAAAGAAGAAGAAAACAAAGAAGTAGAAGTTAAAGAAACTACAACTTCTAATATAAAAGCACCAAAGAAGAAAATCACTTCTGGTATTTTAAGTGTTGAAGCAACTTTTAATAATACAAAGGTTGTTTTTGCAGATAAGAATGGAAATACACTTTTCTGGTCTTCAGCAGGATCTTTAGGTTTTAAGGGTGCTAAAAAGGGTACTCCTTTTGCTGCAGGTAAAGTAGGAGAAGTTTTAGGAGAAAAAGCAGCTGCTTTAGGAGTTAAAGACGCTGATGTTGTAATCAAGGGAGTAGGTTCCGGTCGCGAACCAGCAGTTAGATCTTTTATGGCTTTTGGTATCGAAATCAATTCAGTAAAAGATATGACCCCTGTTCCGCACAATGGTCCAAAACCAAAGAAACCAAGAAGAGTTTAATATTAAGAAAAGTTTAATTTATAAAATATGTTAACAAAACCAAAATTTAAAATTTGTAAAAGATTAGGAGCAGGAGTATATGACAAATGTCAAACTCCAAAGTTTTCTCCTAGCGCTCCTCGCCGTGGTAAAGCTTTGTCTGAATACGGAACTCAACTTATTGAAAAGCAAAAAATTCGTTTTTCATACGGTATAACTGAAAAGCAACTTTCTAATTATGTTAAAAAAGCTTCTCTAGTGAAAGGTGCTGGTACAGCTCAAAAATTCTATGAAGAGTTAGAATCTCGTCTTGATAATATCGTTTATCGTTTCGGTTTAGCTCCTTCTCGCCGTCAAGCTCGTCAAATGGTATCACACGGTCACTTTACAGTAGCAGGTCACAAAGTTACAGTTCCTTCTTACCAAATCAAAACTGGTGAAGTTATCTCTGTTCGTGAAGGTTCAAAAGGTTCAAAATTATTTGCTGATTTAGAAGTAAGACTGAAAGATTATACTGCTCCAAAATGGCTTTCTTTTGATATTAATAAAATGGAGGGTAAAGTTTTAGCAAAGCCACAAAACACAGAAGTTTTCTTTGATTTAAACGCAGTACTTGAATTCTATAGTCGTTAATTTTTTTAAAAAATTTATTATTAACTTTTAATTTTATAAAATATGCCTGAATATAAAATATTAATGCCTTCAAAACCAAAAGCTGTTTTAGAAGAAGGGAATAAAGGAGTTTTTGAGATAGATGGTTTATATCCTGGTTACGGACACACTCTAGGAAATTCATTAAGAAGAATTATTCTTTCTTCTTTGCCTGGAGCGAGTGTTGTTTCTATTAAGATCGATGGCGTAAGTCACGAGTTCCAAACAATGGATGGACTTAAAGAAGATGTGATCGTTCTTATTTTGAATCTTAAAAAGATTCGTTTTAAGATGTTAACTGATGAACCTCAAATGGTAAATATTTCAGTTAAAGGTCCAAAAGAAGTAACTGCAAACGATATTAAAACTTCTGGTCAAGTTGAAGTATTAAATCCTGATTTATATATTGCTACAGTAACAGGTAAAATTTCTTTAGATATAGAACTTCGTATCGAAAAAGGTTTAGGTTTTATTCCAAAAGAAATGATTCAAAAAGAAAAAGTTGAGATTGGAACTATTGCAGTAGATGCAATTTTCACTCCTATTCGTAGAGTTGCTTATGAAGTTGAAAATATGCGTGTTGGTGATAAAACTAACCACAACAGACTTCGTATGACTATCGAAACAGACGGTACAGTATCTCCTCGCGAAGCTCTTTCAGAATCAATTAAAATCATGATAATGCAACTTAAAGCAATCGTAGATTTTAAAGATGAAGAAGTAGAAGAAATAAAAACTTCAAAGAAAGAAGAAAAAGTAAATAGTGAAGAAATAGAAGAAGACGATAAAGATGAAAAAGGAGACGACTTTACTGACGTTTTAAAAACTAGAATTGACGGACTTGATCTTTCTACTCGTACTCTTAATGCATTAACTGGAGCAAACATCAGAACCCTAGGAGGTCTTGCTCGCAAGAAGAGAGAAGATTTATTAGAAGTAGAAGGTATTGGCGAAAAAGGTATTACTGAAATCAAGAAAGTTTTAACTAAATTCGGACTTACACTAAAAGAGTAATTAGTAGATTAAATTAATAATATGAGACACCATAACAACAAAAGAAAATTTGGAAGAAAGAAGAACGGTAGAAATGCTCTTATGCATTCACTCGCTTTAAACTTGATCGTAAAAGGTAAAATCAAAACTACTTTGATCAAGGCTCGTGAACTACGTCCTTTCATAGAAAAATTAGTCACACATGCCAAGACTGATACTCTTTCAAAGCGCCGAACAGTTATGGCTAAGATTGCAAACCGTAAGGCTGAGACTAAGAAATTATTCGAAAAGATCGCTCCTAACTACGCTGACCGCAAAGGAGGATACACTAGAATACTTAAACTAGGTCAAAGAAAATCAGACGGTGCAGAAATGGCATATATCGAATTTGTATAATTAATATTAATTTTTATTAAAATGAAAACAGAAGCAACAAAAAAAGAAATAAAAAACATAGATGCTAGCGGTAAGACTCTAGGTAGACTTGCTAGTGAAGTAGCACAAATCCTTTTAGGTAAAGATAAAGCAAGTTTTAAGAAAAATGCATATTCAGGTTCACCTGTGTCTGTTTCTAATGCTTCAAAAATAAAAATCACTAATAAAAAATTAGAAGAATTATTCCATACTCGTTACTCAGGATATCCAGGAGGACTTAAAGTTATGACTGGAGCTTATACTAAAGCTAAAAAAGGAATGAAAGAATTAGTAAAATTAGCAGTATTTCAAATGCTTCCAGACAACAAACTTCGTCGTGAGATGATGAAAAATTTAGTAATAGAAGATTAATTATAAATATATGGATAAAAAAGAACAATATTTTGAAAGTACAGGTAGAAGAAAAACATCAACTGCAAGAGTTAGAGTTTTTGCTTCTTCTAAATCTAGTTTTTTGGTAAATGAAACTCCTGCAAACGAATACTTTAAAACTGACGAAGAAAGAAGAATCGTATCATTACCTTTGACTGTAGTGAATGATTTAGATAAAGGAGCAAAGTTTGCTATTACTGTAAAGGTTACTGGCGGAGGAACTCATTCTCAAGCAGAAGCAGTTCGTCATGGACTTTCAAGAGCATTACTTTTAGTTAATGGAGAATTAAGAGAAGGACTAAAGAAAGAAGGGTACCTAAAGCGTGATCCTCGTGCAAAAGAAAGAAGAAAATTCGGATTGAAGAAAGCTCGTAAAGCTCCACAATGGTCAAAACGTTAATTCTAAAAACCTCCCTGTTGGGAGGTTTTGTATTTTAACCCCAAACCCCTTATCAGGGGCTTCCTCCCTTGATAAGGGGAGGATTGAGGAGGGGTTTAATTTATGCTAAAATAAGGTTATGAGTGAAGAAAACAATAAAAATAATTTGGAAATAGACGAATCCCTCGAGAGTACTCGGGACGAATCTGATGATTCGGATGTAGTCGAATTTGAATATAACGAAGACGGGGAAGAAGACCTCAAAAAAACCCTTAAAAAGCTCCGTAATGACTTAAAACAAGCTCGTAAAGAGAAAGAAGAGTATTTGACTGGATGGCAAAAAGAGCGAGCGGATTTCGCAAATTATAAGAAACAAGAAGAAGACCGTAAGGCTATGTTTTCCGAATCTATGCGTGAGCGTATACTTTCACGGTTTTTGAGCGTTATGGATAGCTTCAATATGGCTTTTGCTAATCGCGAAGCTTGGGAGAAAGTAGATGCAAATTGGCGCAAAGGAGTAGAGTATATTCATTCTCAAATGAATACAGTTTTTGAAGAATATGGAGTTTTTGAAATAGGGAAAGTTGGTGAAGTTTTCGATCCTAATATTCACGAATCTTTAGAGATGGTAGATACTAATGAAAAAGATAAAAATCATACTATAGCAAACGTAATTCAAAAAGGTTACAAGATAGGTGGCCGCGTCCTACGCCCTGCGAGAGTGAATGTTTTTGAATTTAAGGAATAATATCTCATCAATCACAAAAAGTAAATCTTGCCCCGCACTAATTTATTGATTACTTGTAATAATCTTTAAAGAAGATATAGTAAATATATAACAAAATAAATATGTCAGGAAAATATCAAAATTTAGTGCTGGGGTGTCAAAACTGTAAAAATGACTTTATTATTGAGCCTGAAGATTTTTCTTTTTATGAAAAGATAAAAGTTCCACCACCGACTTTTTGCCCGGAATGTAGAATGGTGCGACGCCTTATCTTTAGAAATGAAAGGAATTTATTTCGTAGAAAAGATTATCTAACGGGCAAAGATTCTTTTTCAGGTTTTCCTCCTGAAGCAAATGTAAAAACTTATGAAAATGATTATTGGCATGGAGATGATTGGGATCCTATGAGTTATGCTTTAGATTATGATTTTACAAAATCATTTTTTGAACAATTTTATGATTTATTATCAAAAGTACCATTACCTGCAAAATCATCTGCTGGTTTTATGATTAACTCAGATTATTGTAATGAGGCTGGAAGATTAAAAAATGCATACTTATGTTTTGATTCAGATTTCGTAGAAGATTCTGCTTATTTGGTAAAAGCTACAAATATTAAAAACTCTTTTGATTCCCATGAAATTATGGAAGATGAGCTTTGTTATGAAGACGTTATGGTTTACAAATCTTATAAAACTTTTTATTCAGTTGATTGTGAAAGTTGTGTAGAAGTTTGGTTTAGTAAAGGATTAAGAGGTTGCACTAATTGTTTCGGTTCTGTAAATTTAAGAAATAAATCTTATTATTTTTTTAATGAACCTTTATCAAGAGAAGAATATGAAAAGAAAATTTCTGAATTAAATTTGCATTCTTATCAAGGAATATCTGAGTTATTGCCTTACGTATTAGAATTTTGGCAAAAATTTCCAGTTAAATATTACCACGGTTCTCGCAATTTAAACTGTACCGGAGAGAGAATTAGTAATTCAAAGAATGTTAAAGATTCTGTTTCTATCGAAGATGCGGAAAATATAAAATATTGTCAAATCAGTGTTTTAAAAGCAGCTAATTCTTATGATTGCGTACAGCTTTTTATGGGAGTAGAAAATGCTTACGAATGTGTTACTTGTGGAGAGAATTCTTATAATTTAAAATATTGTTTTAATTGTTGGGGTGGTTCTAAAGATTTAGAATATTCAGCATATTGTATTAATTCTTCAGACTGTTTTGGTTGTGTAGGTTTAAAAAATGCTAAATATTGTATTTTAAATAAACAATATTCAAAAGAAGAATATTTTGAAATGATAGAAAAAATTAAACATCACATGAATGAAATGCCGTATGTAGATGAAAAGGGTAATATATATAAATACGGAGAATTTTTTCCAAGTTCTTTTTCTCCGCTTGCCTATAATGAAAGTTTAGCTCAAGATTATGCACCTATAGATAAATTAAAAGCTGAAAAAGAAAATTTGTTATGGAGAGATGCAAATCCAAAAGAATTTCAAGTTACGATTAAAAGTATTGATTTACCTGATTCTATAAATGATATAAATGAAACAATAACTAAAGAAATTATTTCTTGCTTTGATTGTAATAAAGCTTATAGAATTATCAATAATGAATTACAATTCTATAAAAGAATAAGATTACCATTACCTAGAAAATGTCACAATTGTAGATTTTTAGACCGTTTTAAATTTATTAATTTACCAAAATTTTATCATCGTAAGTGCATGAAAGAAGGATGTACTAATGAATTTGAAACTAGTTACGCCCCAGATAGACCTGAAATAGTATATTGTACAAAATGCTATCAACAAGAAGTTTATTAACCCCGTCGCTCGAGAGCGACTAGGGTTAATTCTTAAAATTATTTTTTTTTATTTTGTTTCTTCAGTTTTTTTATAGATACCATCAACTTCTTTTATAAAAAAATTAATCCCATCAGAAAGCACTTTTATATGACCTCCATTTTTAAATGAACTTTTAAGCAAATCTTGTCTTTCTTTGTATCCTGTTCTAATTAAAAAATTCTTTATACAATCTGAGTGAGTAACAATTAAAATTTGTTTGTCAGGGTAGGCAACAGCAATTTCTCGTAGTTGAATCATAAATCTAACTACTACTTCATCGTCACTTTCTATATCATCTGCTAATTTATATTTTTCATATTCTTCTTTTGCTAATTTATTTCGTTCTTGAATTTTATCTATTAATTCTTTTTGAAATAAGTATTTTTGCTGACCTTCAAATTTACCAAAATTACGTTCTCGTAATAATTGAGATGTTTGAATTGTGATATCTCTATCTAATTTAATAATTTCTGCTGTTCTGATAGCTCTACCAGAATCTGAACTAAAAATTGCATCAAAATGAATATTTTTAAGTTTATTGGCCGTTTTTTCTGCTTGTTTTATCCCTAATTCTGTTAAATTTGAATCTTTTTGACCCTGAATTATACCTTGTAAATTCCATTCAGTTTGACCGTGCTTAACAATCCACAATGTACAATAGTCTTTATTCTGTTCTTCTTGCATTTTTTTATTATATCTTATTAAGTAATAACTTACTATAAAGTTTTATTAATTCTTAAAATTATCAAAAATTGATTTTTGAGTTTCGAGATCTATCTTGTTTGTTGTTAGGATTATCATCTCGGTAGTTAATCCTAAATCACGTTTTATATTTTCAAAAAGAAATTCGTAAGGTAGGGGAGAAATCCATACCGAATTTTTCAAGCAAACGAATCCTGCTTTTTTTAGTAAATAGCGGAGAGATTCGCGTTCGTTCTTTCTAGCTTCTGGAAGGTCTAAAATAATCATTCTCCAATATCCGTCCCAAGTCGTATTTACAAGTACATTTTCATTATCTAATTTTAAACTATAAAGCTTCTTTTTACCTTCTTTGGTGAGACTAATATAGTCTTTATTACCTGAGTCATGAAGCTTTGCAAAACCGCTATTTACGAGATTTTTGAGGCTTCTAGAGATAGCGTATTTGTCCTTTGTATCTTCTTTTTCTTTTAAAGATTCTACACTAGCAACTCGCTTTTCAGCTATTTTTTTAAGGATTTTTTTTGAAATATCTTGATTTTTCATATATTTTATTACTTTACCCTGTTAGTCTCGACTGACGGGGTTGACATAGATATAGCTTATCATATATACTACTTTTATACAAGTATTTCGCGGTCGCGAAAAACAAGTAAATTATGAAAAAAGTAATATTTATTTGCAAAAGAAATAGGTTTAGGAGTCAAATTGCTAAAAGTCTTTGTAATCAATCTTTTCCTAGTGATTGGGAAGCTGATTCGTACGGATTTTTAGTTAGAGAAGAAGATGAATTAAAACCTTTTTCTGAAAATCCTAAGGTAGCAGAAACTATTAAAGGATTAAAAGAAATTGGAATTGATATTTCTCATGAACGCTCTAAAAATTTGAATCCTGAAAATTTAAAAGGTGTCGATAAAATTATAGTTTTAACTGAAGAAGAAGATATACCAGATTGGTTTAAAAATGATTATGAGTATGAACATTGGCATGAAGTTAAAAATTTTCCTGGTAGTCCAACTTTAGATAAAACAAGAGAAACAATTAATTTAGTTAAACAAAAATTATTAGAATTAATATAAAAAACATATGTCAAAAATAATAGGTATAGATTTAGGTACAACAAATAGTGCGGTCGCAATAATCGAAGGAGGAAATCCTAAGATTGTAGAAAATATTGAAGGAGCTAGAACTACTCCGTCTATCGTTTCTATTGCTAAGAATGGAGATAGATTAGTAGGTTTACTTGCAAAGCGTCAAGCAGTAACAAATCCAGAAAATACTATCTACGGTATTAAAAGATTTATGGGTCACAATTTTGAAGATCCAGAAGTTCAAAAGGATTTGAAAAATTCTTCTTTCAAGATTCAAAAAGGTAAAGACGGTGGAGTAGAAGTTATGATTGGAGATAAATGGATGCGTCCTGAAGAAGTTTCTGCAATGATTTTAGGTAAAATCAAAGCTGACGTAGAAGCAAAGTTAGGAGAGAAAATTACTGAAGCTGTGATTACAGTTCCCGCTTATTTTAACGATGCACAAAGAAAAGCTACTAAAGACGCTGGAGCTATTGCAGGACTTGATGTAAAGAGAATTATCAACGAACCTACAGCAGCAGCTCTTGCTTATGGATTTAATAAAAAGAAAAATGAAAAGGTTGTAGTTTACGACTTCGGAGGAGGAACTTTCGATGTATCAGTTTTGGAAATCGGTGATGACGTTATAGAAGTAAAATCTACTGATGGAGACTCTCATTTGGGAGGACGTGATATTGATCACAAGATTATCGCTTGGATTGCTGAAGAATTCAAGAAAACTTCTGGAGTAGATGTTCGTAACGATAAACTTGCTTTGCAAAGATTAGACGAAGCTGCAGAAAAAGCAAAAATAGAACTTTCTACTGCTGTAGAAACTGAGATCAATATTCCTTTCATAACTTCAACTGCCGAAGGTCCTCAACATTTATTGCTTAAGATGACTAGAGCTCAACTCGAATCTATTGCTGATGAATATATAACTCGTTCTATTGAAATAACTAAAAAAGCTCTAGCTACTTCAGGTTTTACTATGAATGATATTCACGAAATTATAATGGTTGGAGGTCAAACTCGTATGCCGAAAATAGTAGAAGAAGTTAAAAAAGTTTTTGGTAAAACTCCTAACCTTTCTATTAACCCTGATGAAGTTGTAGCTTTAGGGGCTGCAGTTCAAGCTGGAGTATTAGCGGGAGACGTTCGTGACGTATTGCTTCTAGATGTTATACCTCTATCTCTCGGCATCGAAACTTTAGGAGGAGTAGCGACTAAGCTCGTAGAAAGAAATACTACTATCCCTGCATCTAAATCTCAAATTTTCTCAACTGCAGCCGACAATCAAACTTCAGTAGAAATTCATATCGTGCAAGGTGAACGCCCTATGGCAAGTGATAATAAGTCTCTAGGCCGATTTATTCTAGACGGAGTTCCACCTGCACCTCGCGGTATTCCTCAAGTTGAAGTTACTTTTGATGTAGATGCGAACGGAATTCTAAATGTTAAAGCTATGGAAAAAGCTTCTGGTAAAACTCAATCAATCCGCATCGAAGCGTCAAGTGGACTTAAAGAAGAAGATATCAAGAAAATGCAACAAGACGCAGAGCTTAACGCTGAAGAAGATAAGAAGAAGAAAGAATTAGTAGATGTGAAAAATACCGCAGAGATGACTCTCTATACAGCAGAGAAATCAGTTAAAGAAAACGAAGCAAAATTAGAAGAAGCTTTAAAAACTGAAATTAATACTAAGATTACTAATTTGCGCAGTGTAAAAGATTCTTCTGATATGGAGGCTATTAAGAAAGCTACTGAAGAATTGTCTTCTGAAATGTCTAAGATAGGGGAAGCCGTAGCCAAAAGTGGCGGAGGTGCTGAGCCAGCAGGCGAAGCGCAAGGAGGTCAAACAATCGAAGAGCAACCAGTAGAAGTAGAAAACGAAGACAAAAAAGAATAATTCTTTAAAGAATATTAAAAGAGCGAGGGCCTAACGGCCCTCGCTCTTTTGTTGCTTTACCTCTATAAAAAAGCTAGAATTTCAGTATATGGATCAAGACTACGATGATTGGAATATCATAAAAAAAGAACTTTCTAAAAAAGAAGAAAAATTTTTCTTCAAAGAAGGTGACATCTGGTGGGTTTCTTTAGGAAAAAATTTAGGTACAGAGTCTTATGGAAAAGGAGAAATATTCCGAAGACCAGTATTAATAATTAAAAAATTAAATTCTAATTCTTGTATTGTGTTACCTTTAACTTCTAAAAATAAAAGTGGTACTTGGTTTACAGAAATTACTTTTCAGAATGAAATTAAAACTGTATTACTTTATCAAATAAAAATGATAAATACGAAAAGATTTCAGAGAAGATTAGGAGTATTAGACGATAATGATTTTAAGAAAGTAAAAGAAAAACTCAAGTTTTTGCTTGAGCTTT
>JAGOSX010000004.1 GCA_018062065.1 Minisyncoccota bacterium
CTAAAATCAAAGCTGAAATTAAAAAGCTTGCATTAAAGCATCCGATACCTAAAAAATTTATATAAAATGATTGAAGTTGAGAAAAAGTTTAGTTTAGAGAATATTGACTTAGATAAATTCCTAGGAGATTTAGATTTCTTAGGAGAAGTACTTAATCATGATATTTATTATGATTATCCTGATTATAGACTTTTAAAAAATAAAATTTATTTAAGAAATAGAAATGGTAATTTTGAACTTAAGATCAAACAAGGATCTGGAGTTTATCAAGAGATTGAAGATGAGAATAAAATAGCTGATTACTTTAAAGTTTCTTCTTTAAAAGATTTTGTTAATAAAGATTTGCATGGTTGTATGGATATTAAGAACAATCGTAAAAAATATAAAAAAGAAGATTTCCATATTGATATAGATGATATGGATTTTGGTTATAAAGAAGGGGAGATTGAGTTATTAGTTGAAACAGAAGAAGAAATAAAAAATGCAGAAGAAAGGATATATGAATTTTTTAAAAAATACAACCTAGAGAAGCTTCACGAAGATACATCTAAGAAAAGAGTTTATTTAAAAACTAAAAGACCAGATTTATATAAAATATTTTATGAAAAATAAACTTTTAATTAAATGACTGAATCAAAAAAAGGAAATATTTTTATAATTTTAGAAATGATATTATGGTCTTTATTTCCCATAATATCTTTTTTAGGTTTAAATGGTGTCCCTGTTTTTGTTTCTTTATTTTGGGTAAATATTTTTGCAGTTTTATTTTTCTTTAGTTTAGTTTTATTAAAAGATAAATTATTTGAATTAAAAAATAAAAGAGTTTGGGTTTTGACTATCGGAGTTGTTGTGTTTATTAATGTTTTATTCTACGGTTTTTATTTTTTATCTTTAAAATATACAACACCAGCCAATGCTTCTATTGTTTCTATGTTTGAAATTATAACTTCTTATATATTTTTTCAAATTATTAAAAAAGAACATTTTTCAAAAAAGCATATTCTAGGAATTTGTTTGGCTGTTATTGGTGCTTTAATAGTTTTATTACCTAAAGCCGGAAGTATTAATCCAGGTGATTATATTATGCTCTTAGCAGTTATTTTTCCTCCTTTTGGTAATTGGTGTCAGCAACAAATTAGAAAACACGTATCTAGTTATACTGCTTTATTTTTGAGACATTTGTTGTCAATACCTTTTTTGATTTTAATGACTTATATATTTAATACTTCTATTTTTGATTTTAATATTAGTAATGTATTTTGGTGGTTATTATTAAATGGGGTTTTGGTGTTTGGGTTATCAAAAATATTTTGGTTAGAAGCTATTCATAGAATGTCTGTTACTAAAGCTCTTGCTATTAATGGTTTAAACCCTATATTTACTTTATTTTTTGCATGGTTGATTTTAAATCAACATCCTACTTTACCTCAACTATTTTCTTTACCTTTTCTTCTTGTCGCTGTGTATTTACTAACAGATATGAGTTTTTTAAAAAATCTGTTAAAGTATAAATATGCAGAAAAAATCTAAAGGGAAGCTTATAGTTATAGACGGTACGGACGGTAGCGGAAAAGCGACGCAGGTCGAGCTTTTAGCGAAGACCCTGAAGAATGAAGGGTATAAAATTAAGCTAGTTGATTTCCCTGAATATTATAAAAACTTTTTTGGGAAATTTATTGGGCATTGCTTATCCGAGCAATATTACAATTTTATTAATGTGCATCCAAAAATTGCATCCGTGCTTTATGCAGCAGATCGTTTTGAATCTTCTAAAGAAATAAATAGTTATCTAGAGAAAGGTTATATAGTCCTCGCGAATCGTTATGTATCCGCAAATCAAATCCATCAAGGAGGTAAAATAAAGAGCGCGAAGAAAAGAGCAGAGTTTATAAAGTGGTTAGACGAGATGGAATATGGAGTTTTTAAAATTCCGAAACCCAACTTAGTTTTATATTTATCTGTGCCACTCGAACTATCATTAAAAATGATGAAAGAGAGGAACAAAAATTCTAAGAGGAATTATGTGGGAAACAAAAAAGACGTACATGAAGTTGATACTGATTTTCAGAAGAACTCTCGCGCAAGTGCCTTGTGGCTTTCTAAAACAATACCTAATTTTATCAAGGTAGATTGCTCCTCAAAGAAAGATATTCTCTCTCGCGAAATAATTCATCAAAAAGTTTTATTAGAAGTTAATGCCTGCCTAAGAGGTAGGAAGTTTTGAAATAAATTACTTAATATTTTATTAATTTATGCTATTGTAAATATATGAACTTAAATGAATATCAACAAAATGCAATAAAAACAGCTATTTATCCAGAAAAATATAAGGTTATTTACTCTGCTTTAGGTTTAGGCAATGAAGCTGGAGAGGTTATGGGTAAGATTAAGAAATGGCTTCGTGGAGATGATGGAGAAGGAAATTTGAGTGAAGAAAGAAAAGAAGCTTTAAAAGGTGAGCTTGGTGACGTGCTTTGGTATTTAGCAGTTTTGGCTCGTGATCTTGATTTGGAATTAAATGATATTGCAGAAAGTAATGTTCTCAAATTAAAAGCAAGACAAGAGCAAGGTACTTTAAAAGGAGATGGAGATACAAGATAAAATTCAAAATTTAATTAAAGAAGTTTTAACTAGACTTGATATAAAAAGTGAAGCTTCTTTTGTCGTTGAGCATCCTGCAGATATGAAGATGGGGGATTATTCTACTAACGTCGCTATGGTTTATGCAAAGCAACTCGGAATGAACCCAAAAGAATTAGCAGAGAAGATTGTAAAAATTTTAACCCCCTCTAGCTCCCCCTTATCAGGGGGAGAAATTCCCTCATTGATAAGGGAGGGCGAGGGAGGGTTTATTGAAAAAATAGAAGTTGCCGGTCCTGGATTTATAAATTTTTATTTATCTAAAAAATTCTTCTTTAATTTTTTAAATGAAATTTTAGAAGATGAAAAATTTGGGAAAAATAATGCTAAAGAGGGAGAGATTATAATGGTTGAATACACTGATCCTAATCCTTTCAAGCCTTTTCATATTGGGCATTTGATGAGTAATTCTATCGGAGAGTCTTTATCTCGTCTCGTAGAATATAGCGGTGCTGAAACTATTCGCGCTAACTATCAAGGCGACGTCGGACTCCACGTAGCAAAAGCTATTTATGGAATACTACAAAAGGGTATACCGGATTCATCTAAGACTGTAAACGAGCAAGCCGAATATATCGGTGAATGTTATTCTTTTGCTTCGAATTTATACGAAGAAGACGAAGAAATCAAGAAAGAAATAAATAAAATCAATAAGCAAATTTATGAAAAGTCTGATGAGAAGATAAATGAAATCTACATGCTCGGTAGAGTTATTACTCTCGAAGCTTTTGAAAACATTTATAAACTTTTAGGTACGAAGTTCAAGCATTATTTCTTTGAGTCTGATATGGCAGATAGAGGAACAAAAATCGTGAGAGATAATATGAAAAAGGCTGAAGTCGAAGACGAAAGTCCTGAGAGTAATCGAAGGATTTTTGAAGAGTCTAACGGCGCTATAGTTTTTCACGGAGAGAAACACGATCCGAAACTTCATACTAGAGTTTTTATAAACTCTGAAGGTTTGCCTACTTATGAAACGAAAGAAATAGGACTTACCGTTACTAAATTTGAAAAAGAAAATCCTGATACTTCTATAGTTATTACTGCTATTGAGCAAGGCGAATATATGCGCGTTGTAGCAAAAGCTATTTCTTTAATTTATCCAGAATATGAATCTCGTATGCGTCATATTACTCACGGGATGCTAAGATTTGCTACAGGTAAAATGAGTTCTCGTAAAGGGAATATTATTACTGGAGAGTCTTTAATCAAAGACGTTTCAAATGCAATCCTCGAGAAAATTAAAGATCGAGATTTTACTGAAGGAGAAAAAACAGACATAGCAAATAAAGTTGGGGTAGGGGCTTTGAAATTCTCAATATTAAAGCAAGCTCCAGGAGGAGATATTATTTATGATTTTGAAAAGTCTATTTCTTTCGAAGGGGATTCAGGTCCGTATTTACAATACTCTTTCGCTCGAGCGAATTCTTTGCTCAATAAGGCAAAAGAGCAAGGTATTGATATCAATACTATTTCTAAAAATTCAGAAATTCTAGAAATCGAAAAGATGCTTTATAAATTCCCAGAAGTAGTTATTCGTGCGCAAGAAGAATACGCTCCGCATTATATTACTCATTATCTACTCGAACTTGCGAGAGCTTTTAATAGTTTCTACGGTAATAATCAAATAGTAAACAAAGAAGACGAATCTTCACCTTATAAACTCGCAATCACGAGTGCTTTTGCTCGCATCATGCAAAACGGACTTTATCTCCTAGGTATTGAAAGTCCAGAGAAGATGTAGATTGACTTTTTGAATTTTATTTAATAATCTTAAAACAGAAATTTGAATTGCGTGTAATTGCTACCAATGCTGTGAGGTGACGATTGAATTCGTAAATTGGGTTAATCCCTGTTCTTTATTATTAAGCGATTTAGTTTAAGTAAAGAAACTGCCACATTTTTTGTGTGAGGAAGGAGGGAAAGCAAAGAAACAAACAATTTCTACCTGTCGAATTTAATTTCGACAGGTTTTTTTATTTTACAAAATTATAAATTCTGTTATTATAAGGATAAGCTATGAAAGAATAAATCACTCTTTCGCCCCGTCAGTCTCGACTAACAGGGCAGGCTTTGGGAAGAACCCTTCGGCTACGCTCAGGGCGAGTCAAAGAATTAGAACCCTATTAATTAAGAAGCAAACAAGGTGGTACCACGGTTCGACAAGCTCACCGCAGGCGGTTAGATAAGCTAACCAAAACAGAGCTTAAGACTCGTCCTTGAATTATAACTTTATGTTGTAATTTGAGGACGAGTTTTTTTATTAGTTATTTACAACAAAAGTATTTTTTATCAGATACGAAAAAATTTTGCTAAATTTTTTCTATGTCCGGCGTCAGTCACGCCTTCCAATATCTTCTAAAAAATAATTTTGTTTTTAATTTTATGAACCAAGAAGAAAATAAAAAAAGTGAAAGTGCGTTAAGAGAAGAGAAAGTTTTAGAATTTTGGGAGAAGAATGAAATCTTTCAAAAATCTATGACAGGTCGCGAAGGAGGAAAAGAATTCGTATTTTACGAAGGACCTCCGACTGCGAACGGTAAACCTGGAATTCATCACCTCGAAGCTCGTGCTTTTAAAGATATAATACCTCGCTATAAAACTATGCAAGGTTTTCACGTGCGTCGTAAGGGAGGCTGGGACACGCACGGACTTCCAGTTGAACTTCAAGTAGAGAAGAAATTGGGACTTAATTCTAAAAAGGCTATCGAAGAATACGGTATAGATAAATTTAATAAAGAATGTAAGCAAAGCGTTTGGGAATACTTAGAATTCTGGAATTCTTTTACGAAGCGTATTGGATATTGGGTTGATCAAGAAAATCCTTATATTACTTATGAGAATAATTATATAGAATCACTTTGGAACGTAGTAGGGGAAATAAATAAGCAAGATTTGCTTTATAAGGATTATAAAGTTGTGCCTTGGTGTTCACGTTGCGGAACTGCTCTTTCTTCGCACGAACTCGCGCAAGGATACGAAGATGTTAAAGATTTATCTCTTTATGTAAAATTTAAATTAAAACCGGGTCAAAAAATTAGAGACGAAATTATTGATGATAATACATATGTTTTGGCATGGACTACTACTCCTTGGACTTTGCCTGGTAACGTAGCTCTAGCTGTAGGTGAAGATATTGATTATTCTTTAATGAAAATTATAAAAAATGATACTGAAGAACCACTCAAAGAAACATATATTGTAGCAAAAAATGCTTTATCAAAAAAATTTCCTATTCCTGAAGGATTTCATGCTTATAATTATGATACAGAAAATATCAAAGGTAAAGATTTCATCGGTCTAGAATACAAACCGCTTTTTCCATATCTAGAAAATACTATTTCTGATAGCGAAAAGCCTAAACTAGAAAATGCTTTCAAAGTTTATTCTGCGGATTTCGTGACTACGGAAGACGGAACCGGAATAGTGCATACTGCGGTGATGTACGGAGCGGATGACTTTAATCTTGGAAACGAAGTAGGATTGCCTAAGCATCATTTAGTAAACCTCGAAGGTAAATTTATAGCTGGGACTGATTTCTTAGCTGGACGATTCGTTAAAGAAAAAGATGAAGCAGGCAAACCCACTCTCGACGTAGATATCATAAAATATTTGCAAGATAAAAATCTATTCTTCCACAAAGAACTTTATGAGCACTCTTATCCGCATTGTTGGCGTTGCAAGACGGCTCTCATTTATTATGCTCGCGACTCTTGGTATATCCGTATGTCTAGTCCAGAGATCAAAAATAAAATGATTGAGGAGAATAAAGGAATTAATTGGGAACCGGAGCATACTCGCGAGGGGCGTTTCGGAGAATGGCTAACTGGAATTAAAGACTGGGCTATTTCTCGCGAGAGATATTGGGGAACTCCATTTCCTGTTTGGATTAATGAAGACGGAGAAAAGCTCGTAGTTGATTCTATTGACGCAATTAGAAAATACAGCAAGAAATCTGGAAATAAATATTTCGTAATGCGTCACGGAGGCACAGAAGGTAATGAAAAAGGAATAGTTTCTTATGGTAAAGAAAGTGAAGATCATTTAACTGAAAAAGGACGTCAACAAGTACGCTCTGAAGCAGGGCATTATAAAGGTAAGGTTGATATAGTGATTGCTTCTCCTTTTACTCGTACGAGAGAAACTGCAGAGATAGTTTGTGAAGAATTAAAAATTTCAAAAGAAAACTTAATTATAGAAAATAGATTGCATGAAATTAACCCTGGAATTTTTGATGGTAAGACTTGGGAAGAATATCATGAATATGTATATAACTTTGAGGGCAATTGGTTTGAACAAAAGATAGACGGTGGAGAATCTTTGAAAGAAGTTTATTATAGAATTGCTAGCGTAATCTATGAGGTAGAAGAAAAATACAAAGGAAAAAATATTCTTTTTGTTACTCACGGAGGTCCGGCTTGGCTTTTCTTCGTCGCTTCAGGCGAATTTTTACCACATAAGCAAGATTATGAAAAAGCGAATACTCAAGCTTTCGTAAAAAGTTTCAAAAGATTTCAAAATGCTGAGATTAGAGAACTTCATTTCTCTCCGCTTCCACATGACGAAAATTATGAACTAGATCTGCATCGTCCTTATATAGACGAAGTCGTATTAGAGCGTGAAGGTAAAGAATATCGTAGAGTGAAAGAAGTTATGGACGTTTGGTTTGATAGTGGAGCTATGCCTTTTGCGCAGGATCATTATCCTTTCGAATTCTCTCAAGATAAACCGTTCTCAAACAAAGATATTTCATATCCTGCCGATTTTATTTCTGAAGCTATTGATCAAACGAGAGGATGGTTTTATACACTTCATGCGGTGGGGACTTTGATGGGAAGAGGTAAAGCTTATAAGAACGTGATTTGTCTCGGGCATTTGCTCGATGCGAAAGGCAAGAAAATGAGTAAGTCTTTGGGTAATATTGTTGACCCTTGGATTATGATGGATAAATATGGAGTTGATACTTTGCGTCTTTGGATGTATTCGGTGAATCAACCAGGAGAAAGTAAAAACTTTGATGAGAAGACTGTAGCGATATTGCATAGTCAGGTTTTCGGGCTACTCTATAACGTGCTCGCTTTCTATGAACTTTATCGAGACAAAGATTTAGAAAAGAATGAATTTATAAAAAGTGAAAATATTTTAGATGTTTGGATTTTAGCGAAATTAAGTGAGCTCGTAGAATCAGTAACTAATAACCTCGATAATTATAAAGTCTTAGAACCGACTCGAGCTATTCGTGATTTTATTGGAGATTTATCTACTTGGTATGTGCGTCGTTCCCGCGAAAGAATAAAAGATGGAGATAGAGAAGCTAAGCAAACTTTATACTTTGTATTGAAAAATCTTGCGAAAGTTATAGCTCCTTTTGCTCCGTTTTCTGCAGAAGATATTTGGTTAAAACTTAGAAATGATAATGATCTTGAAAGTGTGCATTTAGCAAATTGGCCCTACGTCGCCGAGGCTTTGCAGGGCAAGCCAGAAGTTCTCGACAATATGAAGTTAGTTAGAGATTTAGTTTCTACTGGACTTCAAATGCGTCAAAAGAATAATTTGCCAGTTCGTCAGCCATTATCTTCGTTTACAATTACAAATAAAGATTTTCAAAAAGAATCTTTAGAAATATTGAAAGATGAACTAAACGTTAAAGAAATTATTTTTGGAGAAGAGATAAACCTAAATACAGAAATTACCGAAGAATTAAAAGAAGAAGGGAATTATCGTGAATTTTTGCGCTCTGTGCAAGATTTGCGCAAGAAAGAAGGTTTAGTCCCGAGTGATATGATTAATGTTTTTATTGAGACTAATGAAGAAGGTAAAAACTTAATCAATAAATTTGAAGCTGAATTCAAAAAAGTTGCTGGAATTAGTGAAATTTCTTTTGCTGCAAATGACGGATTTGAAGTTAAAGTAGGGGAATTAGTATTTAAAATCAAAATAGAAAAATAATATGAGAAATATTTTAGAAATTTACGAACATTATAAAATAATGCCGAATCTTGCCTTGCACCAGCTAAGAGTAGCGAGTGTTATAGCTTTGATTTGTAAAAACCTTGAGATAAAAGTTGATGAAGACATAGCGATACAATCAGGGTTACTTCATGATATGGGTAATATTATTAAATTTGATTTAACTTATTTTCCAGAATTTAATGAGCCTTTAGGTTTAGCCTATTGGCAAAATATTCAAAAAGAATATTTTGAAAAATATGGAACTGATGAACATGAAGCTACTCAAAAAATCTTAAAAGAATTAGGTATTAATGACCGTGTTATAGAAATAGATAGTAAAATGATTTTTGGAAATTTATGCATCGATAAAGAAGGTAATGATTGGGAATTGAAATTACTTCATTATGCAGATATGAGAGTAGGACCTTTCGGAGTTTTATCTTATGAAGATCGTATGGAAGATGCGAGGAAAAGATATGCAAATGCACCAGAGGATGAAATGACTAGAGAGCAAAATAGAAGAGAGTTATTGCTTGCTTGCGGTAAAGATATAGAAACTCAAATTTTTGAGCATTGCAAAATCCGCCCCGAAGATATTAACGATGAATCAATAGCACCGATATTAGAAGAGCTCAAGGGTTATATGATAAAATAAGTCTTATAGATGCATCACATTTATCATACAGAAGGAATAATACTGGGTAGTAAGAATTTCAAAGAGGCGAGTAAGTATTTTTATATACTTACGAGGGATTTAGGTTTAGTTTATGCTGAAGCGCAAGGGATAAGGAAAATTTCTTCAAAACTTCGTTTTGTATTGCAGGATTTTAATTATCTTAAACTTGATTTTGTACAAAGGAAAAATATTTGGCGTATTACGAATGCTATTAAAACTAATGAACTCGAAAATTTAAATAAAGATTTTTATAAATTAAAAATCGTAGCAAATATTTCTAAACTTTTATTGCGTTTACTTCCAGGCATAGAACCTAACCCGACTCTTTTTGAAGAAGTTGTAAATGGGTTTTTTTTGCTTGAGAAAAATAATTCTAAAGAAGAACTTAAAAATATAGAAATAGTTTTAGTTTTACGAATTCTAAGTAATCTCGGTTATATTGGAGAAAATTTTGAAGATTTAACTCGTTCTCCTTTCGAGAATGAATTGCTGGGTATTTTATCTCAAAACAAAGTTAAGATTATCAAAGAAATCAACAAAGCTCTTCGCGAAACTCAACTTTAATTGTGGTATAATATTTCTGTGGAAGAAAACAAAGAAGAGTTAAATAAAGTAGAAGATTTAAAGAAAAAACTTTTTAGCACTAGCTACAAGACTCGTATTGAAGACCGAGAAGGTTTTCATTATATTCATCGTGAAAAAATTCCTGAAGCTTGGAACGAAACTGATCTTGCACCTAAAAATCTAGTAAAGAAAAATCCAATTTTTCAAAACTTTTTTATTTTTTCTTTTATTGTTTTTTTAGGAGCAATCGGATATTTACTTTTCAACTTTTTTATTAAAGGCAATGACGTTTCAAATGACAATATCGAAATCGCAGTTTTCGGAAATACCTTTACTGGTGGGGGAGAAGAATTACCTTTGATAGTAGAAATTACCAATAAAAATACTTTACCTCTTGAATTAGCAGATCTCGTCGTTGAATACCCGAAAGGCTCAGCAGTAGATAATACCGGAGAAGAAATAGCTCGTCTTCGTCAATCCCTCGGAATAGTCAAAGCCGGTGAAGTTAAAACTGAAAATATTAAAGTTTCTCTTTTTGGAGAGACTGGATCTATTCATCAAATTAAAATCGCTCTAGAATACAGACTCGAAGGCTCAAATGCAATTTTCGTAAAAGATAAACTATACGAAGTTACTATTAATTCGACTCCTGTAAACTTAACCGTAGATGCACCTACTGACACTATACCTGGCCAAGAATTTTCTCTTTTAGTTAAAGCAACTTTGAACGAAACCGAAGAAGTCCCTAATAATCTCGCACTTAAGCTTGATTATCCTTTCGGATTTTCTTTTGCTTCGTCTTCAATACCTCCTGCTATTGGGAATAATGTTTGGAGTTTAGAAGGACTTAAACCTGGAGAAGAATTCGTCCTTGAAGTAAAAGGAACTATGATTGACGTATTTGAAGGGGAAGAAAAAATCTTTCATGTATCTGCTGGTCCTGAGAAAAGAAATGATAAATCTGAGTTAGGTGTAGTATTTAATTCTCTCAAGCACAGTCTCTTTATCAAAAAACCTTTCATTGAAACTAAATTATTTGTAAATAGTGAATATAAGAAAGAATATGCTGTAACTTCTAAAACTTCTATTGTAGGAGTTATCGAATGGACTAATAACCTTGCAACTCCTGTTAATGATCTTGAAATCACAGCGAAATTAAGTGGTAATGCATATAATCCTCGTAATGTAAAAGTTGATCCAGGCTTCTTTGATTCTAAAACTAATACTATTATTTGGGATAAAAATATTGAAGAAAGTTTTATAGAAATTTCACCGGGTAAAAGCGGAACAGTTTCTTTTACTCTTTCTCCAACTTCGGTTTTCGGAGTGAACGGTAATATGTTAGTTGATCCGCAAATTAATATCGAGCTCTACGTTAAAGGCAAGCAAACTGAAGCTGGAGCGACTGTTAAGAATCTCGATGTGGTTGAAAATAAAAGCATCAAAATTATTTCTGATTTATCTTTGCTTTCTAAATCTCAATATACTGGAGGAGCGTTTAAAAATACTGGACCATTCCCAGGCAAGCCCGAAGAAGAAACAACTTATACTGTAAACTTTAGTTTAGCTAATACCACTAACAATATTTCTAAAGCAAAATTAGTTACTACTTTACCTCCTCGCGTAACTTATAAAAATCTAATTCTTCCAGCCGATGAGAAATTAACCTTTAATCCAGATACACGAGAATTAATCTGGGATATTGGAACTATACCTCGCGAAACTGGACTTTCAGCTAAGAAGAAAGAAGTTTCTTTCCAAGTTTCCTATACTCCTTCTTTATCAGAAGTCGGACTTAATCCTACTTTAGTAAATAAAATAACTTTGACTGGACACGATGATTTTGCTAATGTGGATTTAAAGGTAGAGCGCCCAATAATTCAATCAGGGGCTAATATTAAAGAATAATAATAATATAATAATATGAAAAAAGAAGAAAAATTAGATTTAATGGATAAAATAGTGAGTCTTTGCAAAAGAAGGGGATTTATTTTTGCGGGTAGTGATATTTATGGAGGGTTCGCAGGCACTTATGACTGGGGTCATTTAGGAGTAGCTCTAAAGAGAAATGTTACTGATATGTGGAATAAGGCTATGCAAGATCATTATAATATGACTTTTTTAGATTCTAGTATTTTTACTTCTGGTAAAGTTTGGGAAGCTTCTGGTCATGTTTCAGGGTTTTCCGATCCTTTAGTAACTTGTAATTTATGTAAAGAAAAATCTCGAGCAGATCATCTTTTAGAAGCTATAGGCGTCAAGGCTGATGAGAAATTAACGGATATTGATATTAATAAAATTTTTGATGAAAATAGAGTTAATCTAAAATGTCCTAAATGTGGAGGTAAAGATTTCGGTAAGGTAAGAGCGACTAATCTACTAGCAACTTCTAATTTAGGAATGCTCGATGAAAATGAAGGCCAAGTATATTTACGCGGTGAAACAGCTCAAGGTATTTTTATTAACTATAAAAATGTTTTAGATAGTGGTTTTGTTTCTATCCCTTTTGGTATTGCGCAGATAGGTAAAGCTTTTCGAAATGAAATTAGTCCTCGTCAGTTTCTATTCCGTAAAAGAGAATTTGAACAAATGGAAATGCAATACTTCTGTAACCCAAAAGAAGCAATGCAAGATTTTGAATCTTGGAAAGCTGAAAGAATGGAATACTATAGAAAAATGGGAATCAATATGGATAAGCTCCGTTTTAAACCACATGAAAATCTAATTTTCTATGCAAAAGCTGCTTGCGATATTGAATATGAATATCCTTTTGGTTGGAGTGAGCTTGAAGGGGTTCATTACAGAGGAGACTATGATCTAACTCAACATCAAAAGTTTTCTGGAGTAGATATGAGGTTTTACGATGAAGAAACGAAAGAGCGTTACGTTCCTCATGTTGTAGAGACTTCTGTTGGAGTAGATAGAACTGTGCTGATGATTTTATGTGATTCTTATTATGAAGATGAAATAGGTGACAGTAAAAGAATTGTTTTGAAATTCCCTCCAAAAATCGCACCTGTGATTTGTGCGGTTTCTCCGTTACTTAAGAATAAACCAGAATTAGTAGATTATTCTAAAGTTGTTTTTGGAAATTTGAAAAACGAATTTGGTAGAGTTATGTTTGACGATAATGGAAATATCGGTAAACGCTACCGTCGCCAAGACGAGATAGGTACTCCGTTTTGTATAGTAGTAGATTTCGATACTTTAGGTGATGCTTCGACAGGCTCAGCACAAGATACCAAAGATACAGTTACCGTCCGCGAACGTGATACTGGAACTCAAGAACGCGTCAATGTCTCCGAACTTGTTTCTTATATTAAAGAGAAGTTAAATTAACTTTTTGTTTACAAAACTATATTTTTATAGTAAAGTTATTTTTAGATAATGATTTTGTTATTTTAAATTAAAAACAGACATACCATGAGTAAAGATGGTGCAGAAGTTAAAAAGGCTCCAGAATTGTTGAGCGTGAAAAAGCAAGCTTCGCTTGCTGGTTTTATTACTGAAAAAATAATCAATGGCTCTTCCGTAGAGCAAGTTGAGTATTGGCTCGGACACAAGGAAGAATTAACTAATAATCTAAATTTAGTTTTTTCTTTAATTCCTGAGGACGAGTATTTTGTAGAGAGACAATACTGGCAAAAATTCTACAAAGACCAATTCGATTGGACGGTAGATTTTAGCCAGATTATTATTCCTGAAAAACCTAAATCTGGAAATTGGATATTGATTTTTATTGCTGAAGGGATGACTATGAATCTGGCTTTTAAAAAAGCGTCTAAATTATTTGCAGCTTGGAAATGTGCAGATGATTTAAATAAAACAACTCCTAATGTTCGAAATACTAAAAATTCTTATGCTGTTTGGGTAAAAGACTACCACGAATTTGAACCATATCCTGAATTTTTATTTTACTCTACAAGATTATCTGAAATGTTATTAAGTGTTACTTTGCTTGAAGTAATCATTTTAGAAATGAAATACTTTACTGAAACAGGTAATCATTTTTTAAAAAATAAAGTAGTTATTTTTTGTGGTGATTCTCGTTATTCTGATGGTCGTCTCTCCTGCGTTTATTTGATTAACGGCTGTTTTAGGGTTGATTGGTCCGTTCCGGGCGATTCAGATTCTGATTATGGTATATCCGCTTAGCAGTAAAGCTTTGATCTTTACTCTTGTATCCTTAACAGGTTAGTTTAGCATAACTAACCTGTTTTTTTATGTATAATCTTTTGTGATATAATAACGGGATGAAAATAATCAAGAAAACTTTAAAAAATGGACTTAAGGTATTGATCATACCCATGCAAGATAATCCTACCGTTACGGTGCTTTCTTTAGTTGAAACAGGTAGTAAATACGAGAATAAAGAATTAAATGGTATTTCGCATTTCTTAGAGCATATGTGCTTTAAGGGAACCCTAAAGCGTCCGAAAGCTATAGATATTTCCCGGGAGCTAGATAGTATCGGTAGTCAATATAACGCTTTTACCGGTCAAGAATATACTGGATACTATGCGAAAGGGGACGCCAAGCACTTCAAGAAAATTTTTGATGTAGTTACAGATATTTATTTAAATTCTACTTTTCCTGAAACTGAAATCGAAAAAGAAAAAGGAGTGATAATCGAAGAAATAAATATGTACGAAGATATGCCTCATCGTCACGTGCAAGATTTAGTTATGGAACTTCTTTACGGAGATACTCCTGCTGGATGGAATATTGCAGGCAAGAAAGAAAATATTTTGAAAATGAATAGAGAAGATTTCGTAAATTATAAAGCTCTGCATTACGTACCGAATGCGACGACTTTAGTAATTGCAGGGAATATTAAACCTAACGAAGTCTTAAAAGAAGTAAATAAAACTTTCGGTAAAATAATAAAATCTAAAAAGGGAAATAAAGTTAAAGTAATAGAATCTCAAACTAAACCCGAAGCCTTGATCAAATATAAAGAAACTGATCAAACGCATTTTGTATTAGCTTTTCGAAGTTTTGATTTAAAAAATAAAAAGAATAATATTTTATCTATCTTAGGGGGAGTACTCGGGGCAGGTATGAGTTCGAGATTATTCGTAAAGCTTCGAGAAGAGATGGGAGTGGGCTACTACGTGCGTGCATATAATGACTCTTATACTGATCACGGATATTTTCAAATTTCTGCAGGAGTAGATAATAAAAGAGTGCATGAAGTCCTAGAAGCTATTCTACTTGAGGTTAAAAAATTAAAAGAAGAATTAGTAGGAAGCGAAGAATTAGAAAAAGTTAAAGAATGCCTAATAGGGAATATGAAACTTTCTCTAGAATCTTCGGATGATATTGCGAACTATTTTGGTATGCAAGAATTACTCAAGAAAGAAGTTAAGCAACTTAAAGATAAAGAAAAAGAATTAAGGCGTGTTACTGCGAAAGAAGTCCGCGATATGGCGAAAACTATATTTAAAAATGAGAAAATGAACCTTGCTCTTATAGGTCCTTTCCACGATAAAGAAAATTTTATAGATATACTTAAATTCTAAATTTATGTTATTATGAGTGTATGTTTAATCAAAATAACACCTTATCTATAAGTACTGGATCTATGATCCGCTTCCTACTTGTTTTGTTGGGATTTTTCTTGGTATGGGTATTACGAGATTTAGTTTTAGTAGTGTTGACTTCTATCGTTGTCGCGTCTTTTATGGAATCAACTGTACCTTTTTTAAAGAAAATTAAACTCGGTAGAGTTTTCGGGATGGCTATAGTTTATTTGATTTTGATTTTACTCTTAGCTCTCTTTTTCTATCTTTTTGCGCCTTTGTTAATTACTGAAATTTATAATTTATCTATATTTTTGTCTACTTATGCTGTAGGGGTAGATTTTTTGAATTATTTTAATAATGAAGCTTTTGGCGGAGCTAAAGATATCGTTTCTAGTCTAGGAACTAATTTTTCTTTAGAATCTTTACTTGAAACTTCTGAAGCATTTTTGCAAAATCTTTCAGGAGGATTCTTTACAACTTTATCTTTTGCTTTCGGAGGACTGTTTAACTTTGCTCTTATTCTAATCGTTTCTTTTTATCTTTCTATTCAAGAGAAGGGTATAGAGAATTTTTTGCGCATAATTTTGCCTGTGAAATACGAAGGTTATGTTGTTGATCTTTGGAATCGTTCTTCAAGGAAAATAGCTCTTTGGATGAAAGGGCAAATCTTTGTGGCTTTTATGGTCGCTTTGCTTATTTATTTGGTTCTTGCATTGATGGGAATTGAATATGCTCTTCTGCTCGCTTTGATTGCGGGAATTACTCAAATCGTACCTTATGGAATTTGGGTAGCTTTAGTGCCTGCTTTGTCTTTTTCTTATTTGGCGGGAGGGACTAATGTCGCTTTAACGGTTTTCGCAGTATATATGATTATTCATCAATTTGAATCTTTCTTATTTACTCCGCTTCTGATAAATAAAGTAGTTGGGCTTTCTCCGCTTGTAGTTATTTTATCTTTGCTTATTGGTTTTGAATTGGCAGGATTTTGGGGTATTATTTTAGCTATACCTGTTGCGGTAGTTTTGATGGAATATATGTCAGACTTAGAAAAGCAAAAAATAAATATCAAAAATAATTAAATTCAAATGGAAAAGAAAAACTTTTATCTTACAACAACATTACCTTACGTAAATGCAGAGCTTCATATGGGGCATGCGCTAGAATTTGTGCGAGCTGATGCTATCGCTCGCTATAAAAAGCTTATCGGTTACGACGTATTTTTTAATACTGGGACTGATGAGCACGGAATGAAAATTTACGAAAAAGCAAAAGAGAATAATATGGATGCGCAAGCTTTCGTCGATCAAAACTTTCTGAAATTTAAAGATTCTCTAAAAGCTTTCGGTATGAGTGAAGATTTGCATTTTATTCGTACTACTGACGATCGTCATATTGCTCTCGCGCAAGAGTTCTGGAAAAGGGTTTATGATAACGGATATATTTATAAGAAAAACTATGAAGCAAAATATTGCGTAGGTTGCGAAAGCGAGAAGACAGATAGTGAATTAAATGATAAAGGATTTTGCCCTGATCATAACGGTATTCCGCTAGAAACTATTAGCGAAGAAAATTACTTTTTTAAATATAGTGAATTTACTGATAAGCTTTTAAAATTTTACGAAGAAAACCCAAACTTCATAGTTCCAGAATTTCGTTACAACGAAATCAAAGCTTTCGTTGCGCGCGGTTTGCAAGATTTCTCTATCTCAAGACTCAAGAGCAAAATGCCTTGGGGAATACCGGTGCCGGGTGACTCTCTACACGTTATGTATGTTTGGTTTGATGCCCTTACTAACTATATCAATACGCTAGATTGGCCTTTCGACTACTCTCAAGATAAACAAAATAATGAATCTTTGTTTGAAAGATATTGGGTGAATGGAAATCCGACTCAATATTGCGGGAAAGATAATACTCGTTTTCAAGGAGCTATGTGGCAAGCAATGCTAATCGCTGCAGGTTTTCCAAATTCTCATCAAATCATAGTGAACGGTTTTATTACTGGAGACGGAGGGGTAAAGATGAGTAAGACTTTAGGAAACGTTATCAATCCGAGAGAAATAGTAGAAGAATACGGTACTGATGCTTTGCGGTATTTTTTACTTCGTGAGATATCAAGTTTTGAAGATAGTCCTTTTACTCGTGAACGTTTTTTAGATGCTTATAATTCCGGACTTGCGAATGGCTTAGGGAATTTATCTTCTAGAATCTTAACTTTGTCTGAAAAATACCTAGATAGTTGTCCTGAAATTCCTGCTACTTCAATCCCAGAAGATTTTTTCTTGCAACTAGAAAAGTTTGATATTAAAGGGGCTTGTGATTTAGTTTGGGATCGCGTTACAAAACTTGATAAAAGAATTCAAGAAACTGAACCCTTCAAAGTTGTAAAAGTAGATTTAGAAAAAGGAAAAGCTTTAATCTCGGAAATGGTTTTAGAACTTTATACAATAGCAAGAATGCTAAATCCAATAATGCCGGAAACTAATGAAAAACTAAAAGTCCTAATCAAGGCGAACAAAAAGCCCGAAAATCCACTATTTTTAAGAAAAGACTAATTAGCTTTACAAAACTATTTTTATATAGTAACCTGTAAGGGAAATTGTTTTTTTAAATTAAATCTTCTAAAAATGAAAACGATAATAAATTTTATTAGTTCTAAGCTTAATATATTACAATATCTATTGTTAATAATTATAGTTTTAGGTTTTATTTCCTCAGTATTTCTGATTGAAAGAAAAGAGATGCTTTTAGTTATTTTGTTTTTATTCAACTTTTGTTTACAGTGGTGTGTAATAAGGTTTTATAAAAATTCAAATAATTATTTTTTAAATTTTTCACTTCTTACTCAAACTTTTATTTTAGGTAAATCTTTAAATATATTTTTATATTTAGTATCCAATAGAGATATACTTCAGCTTGAAGTTGGAAAAATTTTTATGTATGTTATTCTTCTTTTGTTTAGCATATTTGGAACTTTATTTCACCCTTCATTTATGGGGAATTGGGAGAATTGGGGAAATAAGTTTTCTATTATAAGAAAGTTTTTCCCCAATTTAAATATTGAAAAAGGAAAAAAGTTATTTTTAATCACGCTTTCTATACTAAATTTATTTTTAGTTATAATTATAGGTGGTCCGAACGTTTTAATTTTTGTATTGTACACTCTTGTTGTTATCTTTTCTTGTACTATCATTTTTGATTTGAAAGCGGTGAAATAAGCCGCTTTTTTTATTTACCTCGTAAATCGAGATTGACGGGGTTTATCTTTTTATGTAAAGATAGATATATGAATCCCGTAGTAGATTTTCAAATCATTACTGGAGTAATAGGTTTAAATAAAATACAAGTTTAGTTTTATTATTAATTTTAATTATATTTTCAAATAAAGTTTTGAAACAATTTGAAAATTCACTAACGGGATGAAATACATAGATATCCATTCGCATATTAATATAGATCCGCTTTTGGGGAATAAAGATGAGGTTATAAAAAGAATGCTTGAGCAAGAAGTAGGGACTATTATTATAGGTACTGATTTTAATTTATCTCAAATCGCTTTAGGTTTAGCGAAAGAATATGATTTTATTTACGCTGGAGTAGGACTTCATCCAAACGATAATCTGAGCGAAGAATTTAATTACGAGAAATATTTAGCTTTAGCGAAAAATGAAAAAGTAGTTTGCATAGGGGAAACAGGGCTCGACTATTTTAGAAACGAAGGAGAAGAAAATAAAATTCGCCAAAAAGAAATTTTTAAGCGCCATATAGAGCTCGCTATAGAGGTAAATAAACCTCTTATGATTCACGCTCGTCCGAGCAAGGGGAGTATGCCCGTCCGACCGAATGAAGTCGGTCATTCGGGCGGGGATGCGTATATTGATGCACTTGATATCTTGGAAATATATAAAAAAGATAATCCTATGCTTCATGCGAATTTTCATTTCTTCGTAGGTGATTTAGAAATTGCAAAAAGAATTTTAAAAAACAACTGGACTGTGTCTTTTGATGGACCAATAACTTTTGCGCGAGATTATGATGAAGTTATAAAGTTTTTACCGATAGAGAATATTATGTGCGAGACGGATGCACCCTTTGCGGCACCCGTGCCTCATCGAGGGAAAACCTGCGAGCCGTATATGGTAATAGAAATATATAAAAAAATAGCCGAAATAAAAGGTTTAGATTTAGAAACTACAACCTCCAAAATCCGCGAAAACGTAAAAAGAGTTTTTAGATTTTAATTATTCAAAATGAATATTTTGGTTTTTTTCTTTTACTTTTTGCTTTAGGATAGGGTAGTCTTTTAATTCTCTATCTTTATTTATTATTTCTAAAGCTTCAGTCCTTGCCGCAGAAACCATTTTAATATTTTTAATAGCTTCCATCCCGAGGTCGGTTATACCCCATTGCTTGCCACCTGAAAGCTCTCCTGCGCCTCGAAGAGTTAGATCTAACTCTGATAATTCAAAACCGTTTTTTGCAGTTTTAAGAGCATTTAATCTATCTATAGTTTTTTGACTTTTAGCATCAGCAAATACGTAGCAATATGCTTGATGAGTACCGCGAATTACTCTACCGCGTAGTTGATGAAGTTGCGAAAGTCCAAATCTCTCAGCTCCTTCGATAATTATCATAGTTGCATTCGGAACGTTGACTCCAACTTCGACGACAGAAGTCGCGACTAAAATATCTATTTTTTTACTATGAAAATTAAGCATTATTTCTTCTTTCTTTTGTTTGGTCATTTTAGAATGCAAAATATCGATATTGTGTTCTTTGAAAACTTCTTTCTTGAGCCTTTTAGCTTCTTCGGTAACAGATTTCATTTCTATTTTATCGTCTTCGCTTGTATCAATACGAGGGCAAATGATGTAAAGCTGTCTTCCATTTTTTAATTCTTTACGAATTTCTTCATACGTTTTTTCTCTTTTGTTTGGAGTTATGATTTCTGTGATTATAGGTTTACGTCCGCTTGGCATTTCAGAAAGTAAAGATAAATCCAAGTCTCCATAAATAGTTAAAGCGAGCGTTCGGGGTATAGGAGTAGCCGTCATAGAAAGTAGGTGAGGGTAAATATCGTCTTTTTTCACTAACTCACGTCTTTGCTTGGTTCCGAAGCGATGTTGCTCGTCGATAATTACGAGAGCTAAGTGTTTGAATTTTACTGACTTTTGAATAAGAGTATGCGTTCCTATTAGTATAGGTATTTCCCCGTTTGCTACCCATTTGAGTAATTGAGTACGAGAAATATCAGTCCAAGTTTTCGGATTTGTTTTAGAAGGGAATTTACGGCAAGTTTTTCCAGTAATAAGTCCAATATTAATTCCTAGATTTTCAAAATATTTTATAAAAGATTCAAAGTGCTGAGTAGCAAGGATTTCAGTCGGGACCATATAGGCTACTTGAAGATTTCCGAAATCTTGTTTTTTGTTTAGTTCTTTGTTGATAGGGCGTTCGTTGATTGTAGCGTAGCTTATTGCTCCAGCTACGAGAGTTTTACCACTACCGACGTCTCCTTCAAGCAAACGAGACATAGGATAGTCTTTTTCTAGATCATTTAAAATAATATTGATAGCTTCTTTTTGAGAATTAGTCGGAGAGAAGGGGAAATTACTTAAGAATTTTTTTATTTCTTGTTCTTTGATATTGATTTGGAAAGCTTTATGGTCTTTGTATTCGAGACGAGCTTTTTGCCTTTCTAATTGAATAAAAAAAACTTCTTCAAAGGCAAACCTCTTGCGAGCTATGTCACGGTCATTTTTGTCTTTTGGTATATGTATCCAGATTAGAGCAGTTTTAAGGCTCGGTAAATTATATTTTTCTAAAATACTTTTTGGTATATAGTCTTCTAAATTGTCTAAAGTTTTTTCTTTGATTATTTTTTCAATTGCATGGTAGAACCATTTAGAAGTTATTCCTCTAGTCTCGCGATAAATAGGGTAGGAAAGCCCAAAATCTTTTTCTCCAGAATTAAATAAAGTGTCGTGTTTATCTATAGAAAGGTTTGGAGTTCTCTCTATTTCAGGATTAGCTAAATATATACCAGCTTTATTTTGCATAATTTTACCAGTGAGTTTTACGTTGTCTCCGTCGCGAATCATCTTTGCGAGGTATGGTTGATTGAACCAAATAATTTTTATTTTTCCAGTTAAATCTTCAGCGTACCCTTCGCCCATAGGGATTTTGCTTTTAAAACCTTTTTTAGTTTGGAGTTTAGAAATTTTAGCGTATATTGTTGCACTTTCTCCACCAACTAAATCTGAAATATTTTTTACTTCACTCATATCACTATAACGAATAGGGAAGTAGAAAAGTAAATCCGAAACAGTAAAAAGCTCTAGTTTCGCTAAAGCTTTCTTTTGTTCAATATCTAAACGAAAATTCTTTTCTAATTTGTCTCCTAAGTTCATTAGCCTATCAATGATTTTAATTTGGCTACAAGTTCGTCCAAAGTGAAATTAGATTTCACCATAAAATCATTCACACCTAATTTATTTGCTTTCGCAATATCTTTATCTTCAGCTAAGTTTGAGAATACGATTATCGGCACATTTGGGATTTTATTTTCTTCGCGAATTTTAGCTAAAATCGTAAATCCATCAACATCAGGCAAAAGTAAATCAAGTAAAATTATATTTATATCTCGATTCGTTTCGATTTTCTCAAAGGCTTCAACGCTATTAGAAGCAGTCAAAACGTCGTAACCTTCTTTGGTTAATTTCTTCGCTTCAAGTCCTTGCAAGAAGTCATCATCTTCAATTATTAAAACTTTTTTCATTTTTTTATCCAATTAAATTTCTAATTTTTTCGACTAATTCATCTAAAGTAAAGTTTGCTTTGGTTAAGAAGTCTGTTACCCCGAGAGAATTTACTTTCTTTTGTCTTTCAGCATCATCAGAATTAGAGAATACAATAACTTGAGTTTCTTTCGTGTTTGGGTTTTCGCGAATCTTTTGTAGTACAGTTACTCCATCCACATTTGGTAAAAGTAAATCAAGTAATATCAAATCTATAGTTTTTGCTTCTTCAGTATTTAAGTGAGTGAAGGCATCTTCTCCTGAAGTTGCAATTAAAACATCATAACCGTTATCTTTTAGCTTTTTCGCTTCCATGCTAAGCATGAGAGGATCGTCTTCGATTATTAGTACTTTTTTAGCCATACCTAAATTATATATTACTTAGGATTAAGTGCAAACTATTCATATATAGGCAAAGTAAAGTAAAAGATAGTTCCATCTCCAGGTTGACTTTCAAACCAGATTTGGCCCTCTGATTTATCTATAATTTTCTTTACTGTATAAAGTCCGATTCCTGTACCAGTGATTTCTCTTTTCTCTGCTTCTGTGTCGCGGTAAAACTTTTCAAATATGCGGTTTTTACCTTCTTCGGAAATGCCAGTACCCGTATCTTTGACCGAGACTTGGATTTTGTTTTCTAATTCTTTAGCGGTGATAAATACTTTACCGTGAGGGTCACTATATTTAATAGCATTTTCTATAAGGTTTTGAAGCACTACTCTTAATTTTTCTTTATCAGCTCGCATAAATTTTAATACATGATCTGGTCTTAGAAAAATCATTTCAATACCTTTAGCGTGCGCTTCACCCGAGAAGTCAAAAATAGTTTCTTCTAATAACTCGCAAATATTTACTTTTTCAAAAATATAACTTCTTTCAACTATGTTTTCAGTTTTATTAGTATCTAGGATTTCTGTGAGGTTTTTAATTGCGCGCTCATTACTATCTAGAGCTTTCTTCATCAAGTTTTCTTGCTCTGGAGTTAATTTACCTAAATCTCCATCTAAGAACATCTTGATGATCCATTTGAGTCCTGAGAGGGAAGTACGAGCTTGATGACTCATAATCGAAACCATATCAGTTTTAAAAGATATAACTTGTTTTAATTTTTCATTTTCGTTTTTTAATTCTTCAATTTCCATGCTTTTATTATAGCAATAAATATACAGAAAAACACAAACTAGAGAAATTTAAATTTCAGTGCTAGAATTTATTTATGGAAATATTTAATCTAAATTTTGTCGGATTGTTTTTATTAATTGCTGGATTTGTAGTAGGGTTAGGGGCTGTATTAGTTATTGATATTCACGGATTTTTAGGCCGTAAGTCATCTTATTGGACTGTAGCAACTACGCGGACTCATAAAGTCACTAAACCTTTAATCTGGAGCGGAATGTTTTTAGCGATTATAGGCGGACTTATTTTTTATCGCGACGAACCTTTCTCCGGTATTCCTTTAATTCATAGTATTTTTGCTGTTATTTTAATTTTAAATGGTTTATTTTTGTCTTTTGTAGTTAGTCCATTTTTATTAAAAAAAGAAAAAGAAGGTAAAGATGGAGAATTACTACCTCAATCTTTGCAAAATAGAATAACTCTGAGCTTTATAATCTCAGCTTTATTTTGGTGGGGCAGCTTAGTTTTGTTAGTTGTTTATTTGCTGAATTAATAAATATGAAAAAATATAAAACTATAGACGAGTATATTAAATCTTTAGATAAAGAAGATAAAAAGTTAGCGGAAGAATATCGTGCGACTATAAATAGTATAGGCAAATTTACTGAAACTATTTCTTATAATATGCCTTCGTTTAAGAACAAAGAAGGGAAGATAGTATCTTGCTTTTTGATTTGCAAAAATCACGTCGGATATTATCCGTATAGCGGAAATATAATTTCTAAATTTAAAAAAGAATTAAAGGATTTTAAAACTTCAACCGGCGCAATTCAATTTCCAAAAAATATAAAAATTAATAAAAGTTTAATCAAGAAATTAATTTTAGAGAGAGGGAAAGAGGTTGAAAGTAATTAATGCGGAAGCGGTGAGATTCGAACTCACGGTCCTGTTTAAGGGACGGCGGTTTAGTAAACCGCTGATTTAAACCACTCATCCACGCTTCCATATATTCACTTCGTTCAAATGGAATCTCTTATAGAGTTCCGTATAGCTACTATACTATAAAATTGAAATTTTTCAAAAGTTTTGATTTATGTTAATCTAAAGTTACTGGAGCCGTGGGAGAGTGGTCTAATCTACCTCTTTGCTAAAGAGGCAGGGTCTTAAAGCCCTCGCGAGTTCGAATCTCGCCGGCTCCGCTTATGCAAAATAAAAGTTTAAAACAAGTTTTAGGTAAGTATTATATAGCTCTCAAGATTTTAATTTTGGTGGCTATTATTTTAGCTTTGAGATTTTTTGTGCTTCAATATTCTTTGGATTTTATTACCCTCAACTCCCTCGCTAGTAGTATTATTTCCGGAGCGATATTCGTTATCGGATTTTTACTTGCAGGAGTTTTCTCTGACTATAAAGAAGTAGATAAATTACCTTCAGAAATTCGTTCTATATTAGAGAGTATTTTGTCTGAAGGGGATACTTTGCTTCGCAAAGATGAGACTTTTCGAATTCATAACGATAAGTTAAAAAAGATAGCTATTAAATTTATTCAAGAATTCGAAGACGGACTTTCTCACGCTTATGATCATTCTCACCTCGAGCATGCTCTCGAAGAAATAAAAAACTTCGATTTGATTTTTGACGAGATGGAGAAAAGGGGAGTTCCGCCGAACTATATGACTCGCATTAAAACTGAGCAATCTAATTTGAAGAAAATACTTCTTCGTGTTTATCATATTCAGAAAACTAAATTCGTACCTTCTATTGTATTTCTCGTTGACTCTATAGTTTTCTTTGTGATTTTATTTTTACTTCTCTCAAAGACAGATCTAGTAATAGGCTATCTCGAACTTGGTCTTATTTCTTATATTTTGCTTTATATCAGAAGACTAATCATCGTCCTCGAGAAACCTTTTCGTAAAGGCAAAGACGATACCGAAGACGACGTCAGTATTTTCGTCCTCCGCGAACTTCGGGAGAGTTTAGAGAAATAGTCTTTATAATGCTATAATTAAACTATGAATTCATATAATTGGTACTCTAGTTTAATAAAGCCTAGTTGGGCTCCGCCTAGTTATTTGTTTGGTCCGGTTTGGACTTTTCTATATATTTTGATTTTTATTTCTTTCGGAAAAGTATTTTTACTTTTCTTTGAAAAGAAAATACCATTAATGGTAGTTTTACCTTTTGTTTTAAATCTGATTTTTAATATGATTTTTACTTATTTTCAATTTACCTTGAAAAATAATTTACTTGCTTCGATAGATATTTTACTAATATTAACTACTTTAGTTTGGGCTATGTTTGCGATTTATCCATACCTAAAATGGATAACTTATATTCAAATACCGTATTTGCTTTGGGTGTCTTTCGCTACCGTGCTCCAACTAACTATTACTTATTTGAATAGATAATTAGTGCGCGATAGAAAAAGCTATTACTTTTTTCGCGCCAGCTTTGCGCAAGACTTTTTTAGCTTCGGTTATAGTTGCTCCGGTTGTAACTACGTCATCGAGTAATATAATATTTCTGTTTTTTATTTTCTCGATATTTTTAACTTTAAAAGTATTAACTAAGTTTTCTAATCTTTCTTTTTTGTTTTTGAGTCGAGCTTGATGCTCGGTTTCTTTGATTTTTAATAAAATATCTTTTTCTAAAATAAAGTTTTGATTTTGGTCTAAAGATATTATCTCTTCTGCAAGTAGTAAACTTTGATTGTAATTTCTTTCCTTTTTTCTTTTTTGAGATATTGGTATAGGGATTAAAATAGGGAGAGAAAAATTCTCTAATCTTTTTAAATCGCTTAACTCTTCAATAATATGAGAGTAAATTGCTTCAGCAAAGATTTTCGCAACGTCTTTTTTGTTTTTGTATTTTAAAGCCCAAATAGCTTTACGTATTATTGGATCACGAAAATCATAAATAGGGTAAATAAAATTAGGAACCTCTTTTTCATTAAAATGTGCTTTGTAAAGACAGCTTTCGCATAGACTAGAACCCTTTTTGCTACAATTTACACAAAAAAGTGGAAAGATTATATCTAATATTGTTTTTAGAATTTTCATTCTATGCTATAATTCTATAGTATTTAACAATAAAAATGAACAATCCTTTTAGAAAAATTTTAGATTCTTTTTCCGGTATGGGAATTTCTTCAGGCGGGGAGAGTGCTTTAGGTATTGATATTGGAACTTCGGCTATTAAAATAGTTGAGATTAAAAAGAAAAACGGTAAAGCAATGCTTGAAACTTACGGAGCGATATCTCTCGGTCCGTATCAAGACTTAAAGCAAGGCGCTGTGACTAATCTTCCTGAAGATAAAATCATTGCTGCTTTAAAAGAAGTTTTAAAGCAATCTGGAACTACGAATAAAAACGTAGCTCTTGCTGTGCCGGTGCAATCGAGTTTGATTTTTGAAATGGAATTACCGTCCAATATTAATGATAAAGAAATGAGCGCTATTATTAGTACTGAAGCTCGTAAATATATTCCGGTACCTATCAACGAAGTTACACTAGACTATTTTGAAATCCCTAAAAAAGAACTTTCTTTTGAAGAAGCGAATAACCCTGATTTTGCGCAAAGTATGGATTCTAAGAAAGAAGTTCTAGTAGTAGCTATTCAAAATGATGCAATAGAGAAATCTAAATCAGTTGTCAAAGGAAGCGAACTCTCAGCTGATTTTTTTGAAGTTGAGATTTTCTCTTCAATGCGTTCTTGCTTTGAGCATGAATTGTCTTTAGTTTTGCTTGTAGATATTGGTGCCTCTCGTACGAAACTTTCTTTTGTAGAGTTTGGTATGGTGAAGAATTATCATACTATTAATCGCGGAAGTTTCGATATGACTTCTTCTATTTCTAAATCTTTAACTTTACCTTTTGAAAAAGCAGAGGAATTAAAAAAACAATATGGAATTTTTGAAAATCCTGTCGAACCACAACTCGCTTCTACCATAAAAGTGCACTTAGACTATATCTTTTCTGAAACAAATAATGTATTATTAAAGTATGAGAAGAAGTACAATCGTACTGTAACGAAAATTATTTTTACTGGTGGAGGTTCGCTCATGAAAGGTCTTAAAGAAGAAGCAATAAATACTTTCAAAGCTGAAGTAGAAATAGCACATCCATTCCGCAAAGTTGGTTCGCCGGCATTCTTGCAAAACGTTTTAGATTCTACTGGTCCAGAGTTCGCAGTAGCACTCGGTCTCGCACTCCGCAAATTACAATAAATAGTTTATAATATAAATTAGATGGAACAAAATTTTCAAACATCATTTATACCCAAAAAGCCAATAGTAGAAGATACTACCAAGACTAGTTCTTCTTCTAGTTTTTTTGTTGTTTTGTCTGTATTGGTTTTTATTACTGTAGTGCTTGCTTTCGGAGGACTTTACCTATATACAAATATATTAACTAAAAATATTACTGCCAAAAAAGATCAACTCGATCGCGCTAATCAAAGATTTGAAATTGATCGCATTAATGAGCTCAAACTCCTAGATAAAAGACTAAAAGCGGGGAGCAAAGTCTTAGATAAGCATATTAGTATTAGTCCGATTTTTGAAATTTTGCAAAAAATAACTATGAAGACTGTGCGTTATACAAAATTCTCATACGAAGTAACCGAAAAAGGAGAGATAAATATTAAAATGAATGGTCAAGCTCTTGGTTATCGTTATATTGCCTTACAATCAGATTTGTTCTCTGAAGAGAAAAATTTGATTAATCCTGTATTTTCGAATTTAACTTTAGATGATAAGTCTAACGTGAATTTTGATTTAAGCTTTTCTGTAGATCCGTCTTTAGTTGATTATGAAGAAAAATTACAAAGAGAAAGTCCTACTCCGGTCGAAAATAACACTACAAGCATAATTGATTTAAATAATTAATATGAAATTTTTATTACCTATATTTTTAATACTACTTGCGATCGGAGGTTTTATTATGCTTATTTCTCCGCAATATGAAAAGGTTAAAACCTTAAGGCAAGAAGTTTCGGCTTATGATAATGCTTTAAATAATTCTAAAGCTCTTGAAAGTGAACGCGATAAATTAGTAACTAAATATAACGCGATCGATCAAGGTAACTTAGATAAAATTTCTAAAATGCTTCCTGATAGTATTGATAATATTCGTCTTATTTTGGAGATTGAAAAAATCGCTTCACCTTATGGTATGACCTTGAAAGATGTTAAATATGAAGATACTAAAAAAGAAGAAGAGGGAACTGCGCCTTTAGCCGGAGCAGAGAATGAAGCTATTAATGAAGATTACGGAATTTGGAATCTAGAATTTTCAACTGAAGGAAATTATAATAATTTTATTAAATTTACAAAAGACATGGAGAAGAATTTACGCTTAGTTGATATTTCTTCGATTGGTTTTTCCGCATCTGATAATCTAAGTAGTAAATCAAGTAGTAGTAACGATGTTTATAAATATAATTTTAAAATTAAAACTTATTGGTTAAAAAAATAATATGAGTAGCAAAATTAAAAACTTAATATTTGTTTTAGTCGGATTGGCTTTAATCTTGGTTTATATTTTATTTTTTAAAAAAGATAAAGTAGAAGAAAATCTAACCGTAAACAACGCACCGATCAATACTGCCGAGATTAACACCGTATCAAATAACCCTATTGATGATAAATTATCAAACGAGATTTTAGCTACTTTATCTAGCATTAAAAGTATCACTTTAGAAGATAAGATTTTTAAATCACAATCTTTTAATAGCTTGGTTGACGGTACTGTGCCTTTAGTGCAAGACGGAAACGAAGGTAGACCTAATCCTTTTGCTCCTATCGGAACTGATGCTACAACTTCTACTAATACTACTGCAATAGCTGATACTACTAAACCAGAAACAACCACATCTTCTCAAGAATCATCAACTCCAACAACTTCAAACCCAAATACCACAAATACAAGTCAAAACAAAAAACCAAATTAATTATGAGTTTTTTAGAAGAATTAGTTAAAAGAGGGCTCATTAGAGAGTCACAAATAGTTGAAATAAAAAATCGCGCCAAAGAAAAATACAATGGCGATATCGATTTAGCTTTAGTGGAATTTGGTGTTACCGAAGAGCAATCTTTAGCAATTAAAGGTGAATACTTTAATATGCCTACTGCAAAAGTTAATCGCAAAGAAGTGACTTTTGGTATTTTAAAATATATTCCTGTTGATTCTGCAAAGTATTATAACTTCGTGCCTTTCGCTTTGCGCGAAGGAGTTTTGAATGTAGGTATTATTGATCCAGAAAATATCCAAGGTCTAGATGCTTTACAATTCATTTCAGCTAAAATTAATTTACCTTTTAAAGTTTTTTTAATTAGTAAAAGCGATTTTGAATATGTTTTGAAAGCTTATGACGGAGCTGGTTCTCAAGTAAATGAAGCCCTTGATAATTTTGAAGAAGGTGAAGATAAAGATAAAAAAGAACTAGAAAATCAAATAAGTGAAGAGTCTGGAGATCCTACTTTAGACAAAGAAATAAATCAAATTGGTGAAAACAAAAAAGAAGAAAAAATAGTTGAAGATGCTCCCATAATTAAAATCGTAGCTGTGATTTTAAAAAATGCACTTGAAGGTTCGGCGTCTGATATTCATATAGAGCATACAGGGGATAAAGTAAAAGTCCGTTATCGTGTGGACGGGAATTTATATACAACTTTAGTTTTACCTACTAATACTCATAGTGGAGTTGTTGCTCGTATTAAAATTCTTGCAAAATTACGCTTAGACGAAAAACGTAAACCTCAAGACGGATCTTTTACTTCTAATATTGATGGACGTAAAATTGATTTTCGTGTTTCTACCATGCCTTCTTATTATGGAGAAAAAGTTGTGATGCGTATTTTGGACTCTCAAAAAGGAGTAAAAGCTATTAACGATTTAGGGCTTTCTGAAACTAATTTAGCTTTGATTAAAGATGCTATTAAAAGACCTTATGGACTTATTCTTGTAACTGGTCCTACTGGATCGGGAAAATCTACAACCCTTTATTCTTTGATGAATGAACTCGACAAAGAAAAAAGCAATATCGTAACACTTGAAGACCCAGTCGAATACCATATGCCAGACGTAAACCAATCTCAAGTTTTACCTGAGATAGGTTATACTTTTGCTTCCGGACTTCGCTCGATACTTCGTCAAGACCCAGACATTATAATGGTTGGAGAAATCCGCGATAAAGAAACTGCTCAGCTTGCAATTCAGGCTGCTCTTACTGGGCATCTTGTTTTATCAACCTTGCACACTAACAACTCTATAGGTGCTATTCCTCGTTTGATAGATATGGGCGTTGATCCTTATTTGATTGCACCTACTTTACTGCTTTCTGTGGCACAACGTTTAGCTAGAACTACTTGTCCTTCTTCTCGTAAATTAGTAACTATGGACCCTAGTATTAAAGCACAAATCGAGAAAGAGATTGCGGATTTGCCTGATGAATTTAAAAATAAATTTAAATTGAAAGAAGAGATGTACGATACTGTGCCATCACCGGATTGCCCTTCTGGTACACGCGGACGTATTGCTATTTATGAAATGTTTAAAATTGATAAAGAAGTTCAAGCTATGATACTAAAAAATCCAGTTTATGATGATTTATATAAAATAGCACGCAAAAACGGAATGCTTACCATGAAAGAAGACGCTATGTTTAAAGCAATCGAAGGAGTAATACCATTTGCTGAAGTTTATAATTTTGCTAACGAAGGAGAGTAGTATTATAATAGAAGTATGGAAGGTGAAAAGAAAAAAATTCTATTAGTGGATGATGATGGTTTTTTATTAGATATGTATGCTTTTAAGTTCAGTCAGAATAACTTTGATGTATTTACTGCTACTAACGGCAAGCAAGCTTTAGAGAAAATTAAAGAAGGACTTTCTCCGGAGATAATGATGATAGATATTATTATGCCGGAATTAAACGGTTTTGAGACTTTAGAGAAAATTAAAGAAGAGAATTTATTACCTAATACTATAAAAATCATTCTTTCTAATA
Organism: Minisyncoccota bacterium; assembly: GCA_018062065.1. Classification (GTDB taxonomy): domain Bacteria; phylum Patescibacteriota; class Minisyncoccia; order Phycocordibacterales; family UBA9973; genus UBA9973. The sequence goes on from JAGOSX010000004.1 coordinate 31,281, forward strand.
AAAATCAAACTGCAGATATTGAAAGAGGGAATAGTTTAGGAGTTTCTGGATATATTATTAAAGCAAATACTGTCCCTTCTGAAGTAGTAGCTCAAGTACATAAAATTTTAGAAGAAAAGACACTTAAAAATTTACAATAATATGGATTATAAAAAAGAATTAGAAGATTTAATATTAACAGTAATTCGTGAGAATGGGTCTGACCTTCATTTGGGTGCGGGTAGATTGCCTGCAATGCGAGTTTACGGTGAGCTTATTTCTTTAGTAAAGCATCCAATCCTTTCTCAAGATGACATGAAAGGGATTTTAGGGGAGTTGCTAGACAAAGAAAATGTAAATAAATTCTTAGAAGAAAAAGAAGCTGATTTTTCTTATGATTTTCGGGGAGAAGCGAGACTACGTTGCAATGCTTTCTTTCAAAAAGGTTTAATCAATATTGCTTTTCGTTTAATTCCTCAAGTTAAAAATACTGAAGAGCTTAATCTTCCACCTATAATTACTGAAATAGCAAAACGAAAACAAGGATTTTTCCTTGTAGTAGGTCCTGTTGGTCAAGGTAAGTCCACAACTCTGTCTTCTATGATAAATACTATTAATCGTGAGCAAGCTCGTCATATTGTAACTATTGAAGACCCTATCGAATACGTTTATACTCCCGATAAATCTATCATTAATCAAAGAGAAGTTGGCATCGATACTAAAGACTTTCACACAGCTTTGCAATCTGTATTTCGTGAAGACGTAAACGTTATTCTTATTGGAGAAATGCGTACCCCTGAGACTATTTCAACTGCCGTTTCTGCAGCTGAGACTGGCCACCTTGTACTTTCTACTTTACATACTAATAATGCTTCCCAAACGATAGATAGAATTATCGACTCTTTCCCTAGTGGGCAACAAGAGCAAATTCGTATTCAACTTGCTTCTTCGCTCTTAGGAATTTTTTCTCAAAGATTAGTACCTCGCATTACGGGCGGACTGATTCCTGCGTATGAATTATTACTTAACAACAACGCTGTTGCTAACCTTATTCGCGAAAAGAGAACTCACGAAATAGATGTGGTTATTGAAACAGGTATGGAAAACGGTATGATTGATCTTAATCACTCTTTACTAGAACTCGTACGTAAAGGCGAGATTACTATCGAAAATGCTTATCAATATTCTCTAAATCCAAAAGGCTTAGAGAGAATGCTTTAATTTTTAAAATATATGTTATTCAAATATCAATCAATAGACGATAAAGGAATCAAAAAAGAAGGGGAGATAGACGCTCCTAATCGTGATTTGGCTATTTCAGCATTGCAGAGAAGAGGACTTATTATTGTATCTATTTCTGAATCTGACAAGAAAAGTGTTTGGGAAATGTCGTTTTTTGATAAGGTAAAGACTAAAGACGTAGTTATCCTTTCTCGTCAAATCGCAACACTTTTCGAAGCCCAAGTTTCTGCTCTTAAAGCTTTCACTATGCTTTCGGCGAATTCCGATAATAAACTTTTAGGGAAAAAGTTGCTTGAAATTGCAGATGACCTTCAAGCCGGAGTATCTATCTCAGGAGCACTTGCAAAGCATCCAAAAGTTTTTTCTGAATTTTATGTGAACATGGTCCGTTCAGGAGAAGAAACCGGTAAGCTTAATCAAACTTTCTTGCACCTAGCTTCTTATCTTGATCGCCAATATGCTTTAACTTCTAAAACTCGGAATGCTTTAATATATCCAGTCTTCGTTATTATTACATTTTTCGTAGTTATGACTTTGATGTTCGTCGTAGTTATACCTAATTTAGCAGAAATTTTAGAAAACTCAGGGCAAGAAATTCCAACCTTCACTAAAGTTATTATTGGTTTATCTGATTTCTTTGTAAATTATGGATTTATTTTCTTGATATTTTTGGTTTTGTTTGGAATTTGGATGTGGCAACTTTCTACTACTGAAGCAGGCAAGAATTATATTGATAGATTAAAGCTCTCTATTCCAGCTGTAGGTAACTTATATCGTAAACTATACCTTTCTCGTATTGCGGACAACTTAGATACTATGCTCGTTTCAGGTATTCCTATTGTACGTTCTCTAGATATTACTTCAGACGTCGTAGGTAGTAAAATTTATAAAAACGTTATCAAAGAATCAGCTGAAGGGGTTAAGTCTGGACTAACTTTATCTCAATCTTTTGAAAAGCATAGTGAATATATGCCAGCTATCATGATTCAAATGGTTAAAGTAGGAGAGGAGACCGGTTCACTTGGACAAATCCTTAAAACTTTAGGAGATTTCTATAAGAGAGAAGTTGATGATGCGGTAGATACTCTCGTAGGGCTTATAGAACCTGTGATGATCGTAGTGCTCGGTTTGGGAGTTGGAATACTTCTAGTTTCAGTACTCGTACCTATTTATAACCTTGCAGGAGGAATCGGGTAACCCTGTCAGTCGCGACTGACGGGGTAAACATTTAAGTGCCTGCATTTCGTAGCCTTGGCGTAAAAGTGTGGATAACTAACTTGTATATTTTTTATTTTTGCTTGTGATATAATATCTATATAAATAAAGTCGAAAATTATTTAAAAATTTATTAAAAGTTTATTATTAATTTATAGGTATTAAGTTTTAGTTTTTGGTTTCTATTTTTAGAACCTAAAACCTAGAACCTATAACCTAAATACAAAATATGAAATTAAATTTCAAAAAAGGTTTTACATTGATTGAACTTCTAGTTGTAGTTGCAATCATAGGTATATTAGCTTCTGTTGTTTTAGCTTCACTAAACACAGCTCGTTCAAAAGGTGCAGATGCAGCTATTAAAGCTAACATGGCTAATGCTCGCGCAGCAGCAGAGATTTTTTATGATACAGCTACAAACTATACAAACGTTTGTACTCTTTCTAACGGTATAGCAAGTAATCTTTCTGCAGCGATTTCAGCAGGTTCTACTGGAGCTATTTGTCAAGGTGATGCTACTGCTTGGGCTATGGCTGGTACTTTGAAGAATGCTCCTGGTTATTGGTGTGTTGATAGTACAGGTGTAGCAAAAGGAACACAAGGTGCAACAACAACCGCTTATACAGCAATTTCAGGTGCTGCGACCGCTGCGTTAACTGCAACAAACGATTACTCTTGTAATTAACTGTTTTTATAAAAACCACTCGAAAGAGTGGTTTTTTATTTTGTTTAGTTTATAATATATCTATAGGTATTTTTATAAAATAAAATAAATAAAATGAAAATAAATAAATTAAATTTCAAAAAAGGTTTTACATTGATTGAACTTCTAGTTGTAGTTGCAATCATCGGAGTGCTTTCAGCAATAGTGTTGTTTACTCTTAACTCTGGTAGCACAAAAGGCAAAAATGCTGGGATTAAATCTAACTTAGCAGGAGCTAGAACTCAAGCAGAAGTTTTTTATAATACTAATACTGTTGCAAATTTAACTTTTACTAATGTTTGTACTAATGGTGCTGTTGGTGGAGTTCAGGGTATAGGTGCTGCTGTTTTGGCTGCTGCAAAAGTTACAGGTCTGTCTGTTTTTGTTCAAGATGCTATTGGTACAACTGCAACTGCTACTTGTAATGATAGTGCCGGTGCTTGGGCTGCTGAAGCTCCTTTGGTAGGCGGAGGTATGTGGTGTGTAGATAGTACTAATAAATCAATTCAAACGGCAGGAACTAGTTTGTCTGCTACAAATGATTATACTTGTAATTAATTTAGTATAAATATGTTTTTTAAAAAAATTTCCAATTTCTTAAATTTAAATAATTTATTTATTGGACTTTTTTTTATTGTTATTTGTGCTCAATTTTTAGTTTTAGATAAGCTGACCCTAGATAGATCTATGTGGGCTGATCAAGCTCTATATTTTGAAACAAATGATGAAAGGCAGTACGACTTCCTTTTAGCTTATGGGCATCCAGGAGGACCTATTATTGAAGGAACTATTGCTTTAAATAAATTATTCTCTATCAATTACGATGACGCACTTTTTTATCTTTTGTTATTTTTTGGTAGTTTAATTATAACTCTAATCTGTTATCTGATTTATTTACTCAAGAAAAATCTATTTTTTGTTTTAACCACTTTTTTGGTTATAGGATTTCACAGATTTTATGCAGATCTAACCCCGACTTCATATATCGCTTCTTTGCTTTTTGTTTTACAAGCATTTTATTCTTTATTTTTATATGAAAATAAAGAAAAATTAAAATTTAAAGATATATTAGGATTTTCTGTTTTATCTGGGTTAATAATGGCAACTCGTATAGATATAGGTTTTATAGGAACTTTATTTTTTGGAATTTACTTGTTGCCTAAAATCACTATGCGAGATTTCATATATTCAGTATTTTTTATATTAGGTTCTTTCGTGCTCTTTAATCCTTATATGTGGTATATGCCTTTTCAGCACATAAGTGACTTGGCTTATAAATTTATATACCACTATGAATTTTTTGTTACTACGAAAATGAATTTATTGAATATATTTTCAATTTCTATTTTTCCATTATTCTCATTATTAATTTTATTTTTTCTATCAATTTTTGATATAAAAAAAATATCATTGAATTTACGTTTTTATTTTATGTTGCTTGTTGTTTTTATTTTTACTTATTTTATTTTTATTAATTCTCAGATCACAACTGTTAGGTATTTTGTACCCATTATTCTAATGTGGGAAGTATTAATGCCAATTTTGATATTAGATTTATTGTCTTCAAATAAATTATCTAATTTTATTAAGGACGCCTGTGATTTTAAACATAAAAATTTTATTATTATTTCTATGCTTTTATTGTTTTGCCTTTTTTTTGTTGGTTTTTCTAGCTCACTTTTATTTTTTGTTTTATTAATTTTCTTTTTATTTTTTAAAAAAATATTTGATATTTTTAAAATAAATCTTTACACTTTATATTTCGTTTCTTTTATATGTATATTACTAACAATAATAACTTTTAATAATTATAGGGATTTTTATTTTTACTCTTTGTTTTTTAAGTTCTTAGACCTAACTACTTTTGTGCTTCTAGGAAGTTTATTAAATACAATTCTTTCTTTATTTTTAATTAATGATTTAATGAATAAAATAGATAAAACAAATAATGATAATTATGTTCTTTATGTTAAAGTAATACTAGTATTATTTTTATTATCTTGTAATCTAACTTTATTTATCTAAAATGATTCCAAACCCTAAAACCGCAATAGTTCTCCCAGCGTACAATGCAGAAAAGACCTTGTATAAAACTTTGGCTGATATACCTTATGAGTACGTAGACTTTTTGGTTTTAGTAGATGATAAATCAAAAGATGATACAGTAAAGGTTGCAAAAGGTATAAGAGAGCAAGAAATTTTTATAAATAAAGAAAATTTTTATATTATTGAATTACCTAAAAACTTAGGTTACGGAGGTAATCAGAAGACTTGTTACGATAAGGCTTTAAGTTTAGGGGCAGATATTGTAATAATGCTTCATCCTGATTATCAATATGATTCTAGGGCCATTGCTGATTTTATAAAATCTTTTAATAAAGAAAAGGCTGATGTAGTTTTGGGTTCAAGAATTCGCAATCGAGCTGAATCTATTTCCGGAGGTATGCCTATTTATAAATATTATTCCAATAGATTTTTATCTAGTTTGCAAAATTTAATTACGGGTGAAAATCTCTCGGAATGGCATACTGGTATGAGATCTTATAAGAGGGAAGTGTTAGAAAGTATTAAATATAAAGATTTTTCTAATGACTTTATTTTCGATACTGAAATGCTTTTATCTATAGTAGCTAGAAAATATAAAATAGGTGAGGTTGCTGTACCTGTTAGGTATTTTAAAGAAGCCTCTTCTATTAATTTTAAAAGAAGTTTACGATATGGTATTTTAACGTTTTTTCATACTTTAAAATACTTATTTGGTAAATATAAAGATTAGCTCTTGTTTTTTAATTTGTGATATAATTTAAGTATGTTTACATTTTTAGATATCGTATTTCTTTTACTAGGAATGATAGTTGGAAGTTTTTTAAATGTAGTTATTTATCGTTTTAATACTCATAAAACTTTCGGAGGACGTAGTGTTTGTATGTCTTGCAAGAATCAGATTTGTTGGTATGACTTAGTACCTGTATTTTCTTTCTGTTTCCTTTCTGGGCGATGCCGTCATTGCAGTTCTAAAATCTCTTGGCAATATCCGGCAGTAGAACTTGCGACGGGAATAATGTTTTTGCTTCTGTTTTCTAAATTTGAATTTATCTTTTGGGTAGATCCGTTAATATTTGCTTATACTTTTGGATTCTTCGCGACTATTTTTTCTGTGCTCATGGTGATTACTATTTATGATTTGAAGCATAAAATTATTCCTGATACTTTGTCTTTAGTTTTCGGAACTTTAGCTTTTATGTCAGTTTTTATTTTTTCTGATTTAATTTTGTATGTGCATATGCCGACTTTATATGAATTTGCTGGAATTTTAATTGCTTTACCTTTTGCATTTTTCTTCTTTGTTTCTGGAGGGAAATGGATGGGTTTCGGAGACGCGAAGCTCGCTATTGGTATTGGACTTCTTTTAGGACTTGCGAAAGGCCTATCGGCTGTAGCTTTAGCTTTTTGGATAGGAGCAGTAGTCGGAATTTTCTTGGTAATTTTAGGTAAGGTTCGTGGATTTAAAAGCGAAATACCTTTCGCCCCGTTTTTAGCTTTAGGAACTTTCTTAACTTTTCTTTTAGAATTTAATTTCTTTCATTTATATTAATGAATTTTAAAAAGCTACAAAAGAATAAAGGAATGACTTATGTTGAGCTTATTGTAGTTTTATCTATTGCTGGAATTATCGCTAGCATATCTCTTTTTAATTATAAAGATTTTCAAGACCGCGTTGATATGAAAAATTTAGCTAGTGATATTGCTAGTAAAATAGTTGAAGCTCAGAAAAACTCTATTTCCGGTAAATTACCTGTAACAGGAGCACCGAGCAGTACTTGGAAACCGTCATATGGAGTATATTTTGATTTAGAGAATGGTACTGATCCTAAAAAAAGTTTTTATTTATTTACTGATTTAGATGAAAATAAAGCTTTTAATTTAGGGGATATTAATGATTGTCCTATAAATGAATGTAGTGCTAAAGTCACCTTGGGTAATAATTATGAAATTAATGATCTTTATATTTATACTTCTGATGGCTCTCCTGATCCAACCGCTAATAATATATTACAACTTAGTATAAACTTTACTCGTCCGAATTCTGGAGCAATTTTTTCCAATAAAGATCCTAGTACTTATAATTCTGTTTTTGGAGAAAGTACTCAAATCTTTTATACAGAAATTATTTTATTAAACACTAGAAATTCTACTACTGCTACTATTAGAGTTCATTCTTCAGGTAAAGTAGAAATAATATAATATGGATATTAAAAAATTAAAAATTAATATAGGAGGATATACTATCATAGAAATGATGATAGCTATTTCGATATTTCTTATTGTTATTTCTATCGGAATGAATGGACTTTTGCAATCTAATTTAGTTTTAAATAAATCTCGTGATATGAGAAATATTATGGATAATTTATCTTTTGTTATGGAAGATATGTCTCGTAGTATTCGTACTGGATATAAATATCGTTGTTTTGATGAAGGTTTAATTTGGGAAAATTCTTACATTCAAGATGGGTCCTTAGAAATTCCTCGCAGTTGTGCTTTAGGACATGCAATAGCTTTTGAAGAAGCAACTACAGGAAATGTAGGTGAGGCAAAAGATCAATGGATTTATCGTTTTGGTTTTGATGAGAGGACTGGAGGATTTACTATCTATAAGTCTATAAATGGAGGATTAAATTTTTACCCTTTAACTGATTCTAAAATTGTTTTTGATCAAACTTCTGGGATTTCGGTTTTGGCAGCAGAACCTCAAGATGCTGATCCTGTAAATGACGGTCAACCTTTTGTTATTATTAGACTTTCTGGTTATATAGAGTTTAAAGGAATTAAAACGCCTTTTAACTTACAAACTTCTGTCTCTCAAACCTTAATAGATATTACTATTTAATATATGAAAAAAAATAAGATAAAATTCAATAAAGGTTCTATCCGAAATGCTACGCATAATGTTGCAGGTGGGTTTACTTTAGTCGAGACTTTAGTTGCTATTTCTATTTTTACTATTGCTCTTATTGGTATGCTTAATATTACTGGCGGAACTATTTCTGATACAAATTACGCTAAAGATAAACTTGTTGCCAATTATCTTGCTTCAGAAGGCATAGAATATATTCGTAATTTACGTGATACTTATAATCTGTATGAAGCGAATGGTTGGGATGGATTTTTGTCTCATATCAAGGTTTGTAAAGTTGAAAATAAAACTGGTTGCTATATAAATCCGCGAAATATTGATTTTAATAATCAAACTCAACCTATGAAATCTTTAGAGGTCAACGAATGTGCCGGAGGAGTTTGCCCTAATTTATACTATGAACCAGATTTAGCAATTTACAAATATAATTATATTTCCGGCAACCTTACTTCTTTTAGTCGCAAAATCTTTATTGAAGAATTACCTACCCAAAATTTACAAGATAAAGAGATAAAAGTAACTTCTACTGTTTCTTTTGTTGCTGGTCGTAGGTCAAGCTCTGTGACTTTTACTACTTATTTAAAAAATTGGAATGAATTTTAATATGAAATTTTCTAATAAAAAAAATAATAATAAAGGCTTTGTAATTTTATTTGCTGTGATTTTAACTAGTATAGTTTTATCTGTTACGTTAGGTTTATCAGATATTACTTTTAAAGAATTAAAATTTGGAACTCAAGCGCATAGTACCGGAGAGGCATTCTTGGCGGCTGATACTGGAGCTGAATGTGCTTTACTTTATGAATTCAAAGGTAGTTTTATGACCTCTAATGGAAATAATATTTATGGTTATCCTACTACTGATTCTGAGCCTCTAACTATTGAATGTGCCGGTAGTACTATTGCTCTTAATTTAGACGAAAATAATCTTTATTCTAGTACTGGGCCTTGGGTATTTTATTTGCCTAATTTAGGTAGTGGAGGTAAGGCTTGTGCAAAGGTGACTGTGACCAAGAACGGCATCGCAACTAATATAATTTCTAAAGGTTATAGTGATGGAGGGCAGACTTTAAATTGTTATTCTACAAACCCAAATTTGGTAGAACGTGAAATAGAAATTAATTTGTAATATGAACGAAAAAGAAGCAAAAGTTAGAGCAGAAAAATTAGAACGGGAGATAAATCGTCTAAGAGAAGAATATCATACTAATGATAATACAAGTTTGACTGACGAAGTTTACGACTCTTTGACTCGGGAATTGCGAGAGATTTTTAAAATTTATCCTGAGCTTGAAGATCCCAATTCTCCTCTTCATCGAGTAGGAGGAAAAGCATTAGATAAATTTGAGAAAATTACTCATAAAGTCCGAATGCTTTCCTTAAACGACGTTTTTTCTTTTGAAGAATTATTAGATTGGGAAAAGAGAATCGAGAAATTAATTCCAAATACAAAGTTTGAATATTTTTGTGAAGTAAAATTTGATGGACTTGCTGTGTCTCTTGTGTACGAAAACGGAATTCTAAAAACTGGAGCAACTCGGGGAGACGGATTTGTCGGCGAAGATATAACTAATAATTTGAAAACTATTTCTACTATTCCAATAAAGTTACAAGGTAAAAATATTCCTAAATATTTAGAAGTACGCGGAGAGGCTTTAATGTCTAAAAAGACTTTAGAGAGTTTAAATAAAAAGTATAAGCGTGAAGGCAAGAATTTACTCGCGAATACTCGTAATGCTGCCGCAGGAAGTTTGCGTCAGCTTGATCCGAAACTTGCTAGAGACAGGAATCTTGATTTCTTAGCGTATGATATTGCTACGATTGAAGGTATAGATCTTAAAACCCATAGCGATAAGCATCTTTTGCTTAAAGATTTAGGATTTCAAGTTGATACTCATGATTTGAAAACTTCTAATATCGAAGAAGTAAAGAAATTTATTTTAAATTTTGAGAAGAGGAGAGATTCTTTTGCTTTCGGTACTGATGGGATTGTTGTCTCTGTGAATGAACTTAATTTACAAGAAACCTTAGGAGTAGTGGGCAAGGCCCCACGGTATATGGTAGCCTATAAATATCCAGCTGAAAAAGCTACCACTGTAGTTTTAGATATTATTACTAATATAGGACGGACGGGAGTTTTTACTCCATTGGCTATTTTTAAACCTACTTTAGTCGCCGGTTCAGTAGTTTCAAAGGCAACTTTGCATAATATGGATCAAATCGAAAGACTTGATATTCGGATAGGAGATACTGTGGTTATAGAAAAAGCAGGGGACGTTATTCCGAAAGTTGTAGAAGTTTTACCTAGACTTCGCACGGGGAAAGAAGTGAAATTTAAAATGCCTAAAGTTTGCCCAGTTTGTAAAACTAAAATTGAGAAAAAAGAAATTGAAGCAAGTTCCTCTGTAGCGTATTACTGCTCGAATCCTAAATGCTTAGCTAAGAACGAACGTTATTTAGAGCACTTCGTAAAAGTTTTTGATATTTATGAACTTGGCCCAAAAGTCTTAAAAAGATTTAAAGATGAAGGGCTTATTACTGATGCGTCTGATATATTTACTTTGCGAGTTGAAGATATAGCGAATTTAGAACGTTTCGGAGAAAAATCAGCCAAGAATATAGTAAGAGAAATTGAAGAAAAGAAGAATATAACTTTAGCGAAGTTTCTCTGGGCTCTCGGTATACTTCACGTAGGGGAAGAGACTGCTCGTGATTTGGCTCTTAATTTCGGAACTTTAGAAAAAATCAAAAATGCGACCCTAGAAGAATTAAATAATCTTGAAAATGTAGGAGTAGCAGTTTCTAAAAGTTTACATGAATTTTTTAATGATAAAAATAATATAGCTTTTATTGATAGACTTTTAGCAAAAGGAGTAAAAATTAAAAAAGTAGAAAAAGTTGAAAAAGGTAAATTCGATGGATTAACTTTTGTGCTTACTGGAACTTTGCCTACTTTATCTAGGGAAATAGCAAAAGAGAAAATACTTAATCTTGGAGGAAAAGTCTCAGGTTCAGTTTCTAAAAATACGAGCTTTGTATTAGCGGGGGAAGACGCCGGTAGTAAACTCAAAAATGCAGAAACTTTAGGAGTAAAAATAATCAACGAAGCAGAGTTTTTAAAGATGATAAGTTAGTTTATAATATATTTATGAAAACTTTAAAAGGGAATTGTGAGAGTTGCTTGATGCCTTTTGCGAAAGATCCAAAAGGGGAGAATAGAGAGTGAGCAATATTGCTCTTATTGTTTTACAAACGGTAGTCTTTGCTATCCTGGTAATGATGTAAAAGAATTTAAAAAAGCTATGATAGAAGCAATTGTCGCTCGTGGAGAATCTCGCATCAAAGCTCATGTCTATGCATTTATGGCAGGCTTCGCTCCGAGGTGGAAGAAGAAATAAATTTATGAAAAATATATTTGTATATGGGACTTTGTTGTTTCCTGAAATACTAGAGAGATTAACTGGTAAAACTTTTGAAAGCAAAGAAGCTTACTTGAATGATTTTAAGCGTTATCAAATTTTTGATGATAATATCTCTCGAAAGTATCCTGCAATTATAGAGAGTAAAGGTAGCAAGGTAGAAGGTAAAATAGTATTTGATTTAGATCAAGAAAGTTTAAATATTTTAGATTTTTTTGAAGATGAAAAATATGAACCTAAAATTCTAAAAGCTTATTCTCAGAGTGGCGAGGAGTATCAAGTTTTAGTTTACGTTTGGAAAGATGAATTTAAAGATATGCTAAAAGGGGATTGGGATATAGGTTATTTTAAAGATAATTATTTATCAATTTACCTAAATGAAATTATCCCTAGAGTTTTAGGGGAATATAAAAATATGTAACTTCTGCGGAGGGTTGGAGATTCAGCTACTACATAGCCAGGTATTTTTCGACAAATTTTTATAAAAAATTAGTAGACCGAAAAATCTTTCGAATATCAACAAAAGTTCCCCCAGACCTTTTTCCTAAATTTACTTTGTAAATTTCTCCTGCGGT
>JAGOSX010000016.1:0-8168 GCA_018062065.1 Minisyncoccota bacterium
TCTCCAAGGGTTTTAATATCATTTTCTTTAAATGCTTTTTGAGCATTTTCTAAAATATTATTTGAGGAAACAAATGATTCTAATATTTGGGTTCCCATTTTTGCTAAATTTTTAAGGTACGTTAAAATTATTATCCCAAGTACTTTACAATATTATAAGATATTTAGCAAATCTATAACCCGTACCCTGTGATGAGGGTAAAAAGGAAAGAAATAACTGGACCTAAAAAGTCAGAAAGGAAAAAAACGAATATTAGAAAAATAATTAGAGAATATTGTTCTATGATATTGATTACATTTGAAAAAGAATTAGGAAGCAAAGCAAAGAGTATTTTAGATCCATCAAGAGGAGGCACAGGTATGAGGTTAAATATTCCCAAAGCAATATTAATAATCACAATACTCGAAAGAATAAATCCTAAACCTTGATCCGGGAAATATGGAAATATAAAACGCAAAACTAAACCGAAAAATATCGCGAGGACGAAGTTTACAAATACTCCAGCACTCGCAACAGCAAGAGTCCCCTTCTTGATATCATTAAAATTCCTCGGATCATAAGGTACCGGCTTCGCCCAACCTATCATAAAGGGAGACTTCATAATAGCGAGTAATGCAGGTAACGCTATTGAGCCGATCGGATCGAGATGCGGAATAGGATTTAAGGTTAAACGCCCTAAATCTTTCGCAGTACGATCACCAAAATAAAGCGCGGCATAACCGTGCGCTACTTCGTGAAGCACTACAGACATAATAAGTATAGCTACATAAAAGATAATATCGATCATAAATTAAAAAACGCGGATATTGCATTTCTATAGATTATATGATAACATAAAAAAATCATGGCGAAAATATGTGCAATAACAAATAAAACTAGTGTAATGGGGGGCGGATACTCAAACCGTACTCGTGCTACTAAATTTAACCCTACAGGCAAAGTAAGGAAGAATATTAATTTACAAACTAAGAAAATCTTTGTCCCTGAATTAAATAAGACTGTAAAAATTGAAGTAAGTACTCGTGGGCTTAAGACTATCAAGAAAAACGGAGTATTCCCTACTTTAAAAAAAGCTGGATTAATCTAAATAAAATAAAAAATCCCTTAACGAAAGTTAAGGGATTTTTTATTATCTTCTATCTGGTACAAAAGTCAGAGCAGTACCTTTATGGTCTCCTCTACCTGTTCTACCGATACGGTGAACGTAAGTATCATAGTTTTGAGGGATATCATAATTAATAACGTGAGATACGTTAGGAATATCGAGACCTCTCGCTGCGACGTCGGTTGCGATAAGAATATTTAATTGATTGTTTTTAAAAGCATCTAAAGTTCGTAAACGTTCACGACTTCTTTTATCTCCGTGAATACCGCCGACTTTAAAGCCTCTTTTCTTTAATTCTTTTTCGAGTTCATCTACAGCGTATTTCATTTCTCTAAAAATTAAAACTTTATCTGATCCGTCTTTCTTTAAAACTTCATCTAAAACTTCGATTTTATCTTCTTGATTCTTGATACGAATTACGTCTTGATCAACGTTCTTTGAAGTCTCTCCAGAAATTACAGAAATAAAAGTAGGTTCTTTCAAGAATTTATCAGTCAATTTCTTGATATCAGGAGAAAGAGTTGCAGAGAAAAAAAGAGTTTGACGCTCAGAAGACATTTTAGAAAGTATAAAAACCATATCATTAATAAATCCCATATCTAGCATTCTATCTGCTTCATCAAGTACTACTGATTTATAAGGTGATAAATCTAAAATATTTCTCTTGATAAGGTCGGTAACTCTTCCCGGGGTTCCAATCACAAAAGAAACTCCGCGTTTAATTTCCCCAATTTGCTTGTTAATAGGCATACCTCCTACGACTGATACTCCGAAAAGTCCAGAACCGAAAGCAAGCTTGCGAAGTTCATCTTCTATCTGAATAGCGAGCTCACGAGTCGGAGCAAGAACTAAAACTTTCTCCATTTTATTCTTCATCACTTTATCTACGAGAGGAAGCAAAAAGGCTGCAGTTTTACCTGTACCGGTATTTGCTAGTCCGAAAACGTCTTTACCTGCGAGTACGGTAGGGATAGATTGATCTTGAATCGGACGAGGGCTAGTATACCCTGCACGAGTGATATTTGCTTGCAATTTTTCATTAAAAGGAAAATCTAAGAAAGTATGCTTTGATACATAAACTTTTTCTTTTACCGCTACGGCTTTTTGAATAAAACGAGAAAAATCTATTCTCTCTCCTCTCATCTTTTTACCTCCGCTAGATTTACGAGCACCTTTACGTCCACCCCCAAAAGAAGGTCTACCGAAAGGTGCTTTTTTTGCTCCTCCAAAAGAAGAACTTTTACTAAAACTTTTTCTTGCTGGTTTTCCAGCAAAACTTTTTTTCGGGGCAGAGCCTCCGAAACTTTTACGCGGACCAGCTGAAACTGATCTCGCGCTACTCGGACGAGCCGAGCCGAAACTACGTTTGTTAATCATATTTTTTTGTGTCATGGATATCAATCCCACGACACAAAGTCATAATTGATTTCCATTACCTGCCCGCCGTCTGAGGCGGGATTGTCAGTCTCATTATTATTAAAATTGTCTGCTCGTTTGCAGAACTGAGATTGATATTTATAGAGTAGCATTATTATGAATTTTTGTCAAATTTGTATAGCTCTTAATAAAAAGTTAAAATTAAGTTATGAATAAACACCCAGATATCTCATACATAGAATTACTAGAACATTTACTAACAAATGGAACTATTAAGACTGACCGAACTGGTACTGGAACTAAAAGCGTTTTAGGTTATCAGATGCGTTTTGATTTAAGACAAGGCTTTCCTCTACTCACTACTAAGAAAGTTCCTATCAAGGCTATTATTCATGAATTACTCTGGTTCTTGCGCGGAGATAGTAATTTGAAATACCTTGCCGATAACAACGTGCATATTTGGGACGAATGGCCTTACAAGGCTTATTTAATAAAGAATAATATAGAAGTTCCTAAAACCGGTAGCGAAGAATGGAATACTGGAATAAAAGAATTTATCGAGCGTATTAAAACTGACGAAGTTTTTGCAAAAGAATACGGGAACCTCGGACCTATTTATGGATATCAATGGAGAAATTGGCCCGCTCCAAATGGAGGGCATATAGACCAAATCAAGAACGTTATAGAGCAAATAAAGAATACTCCTGACTCTCGCCGAATGATAGTCTCGGCTTGGAATGTAGCCGACATAGACGAGATGGCCAAGGCTGGACTTCCGCCTTGTCATTGTCTTTTTCAATTCTACGTAGCACCGGCAACCCGCCCAGACGGTCGGGCAAGACTTTCTTGTCAGCTTTATCAAAGGTCTTGTGATACTTTTTTAGGAGTTCCTTTTAATATTGCATCTTATTCCCTACTCATTATGATTATTGCGAAAATTTGTAATTTAGAAGTTGGAGAATTCGTCTGGACCGGGGGCGACGTGCATTTATATTCTAATCACGAAGAGCAAGCTCGACTCCAAATCTCTCGTAAGGACGATATTCGTGCACTACCTAAAATGAAAATAAATCCTCTAAAGAAAAATATTGAGGATTTCGTAATAGAAGATTTTGAATTAATAGATTATAATCCTCACGAAGCGATCCGCGCTCCGATAGCAGTATAAATTAAATGATTTCATTAATAGCAGGTATAGGAAAAAATAACGAACTCGGCAAGGGTAATACCCTTCTTTGGCATATGCCAAATGATTTAAAACATTTTAAAGAAATTACTTCTGGTAAAACTGTAATTATGGGCAGGAAAACTTTTGAAAGTATTGGCCGCCCGTTACCAAACCGCAGAAATATAATTATTACAAGAGATAAAGAATACCACGCTGAAAATATTGAAGTAGTATATTCTCTCGACGAAGCTATTGAAAAAGTAAAAGATGAAGACGAAAGCTTTATCATAGGCGGAGCAGAAATCTATAAACAAGCTATAAATCAAGCTGATAAATTATATATAACTCACATAGATGCGAGTGATAATGAAGCTGATTCTTTCTTCCCTATTATAGATAAAGAAATCTGGAGAGAAACAAAAAGAGAAGATTTTAAAAAAGACGAGAATAATCATTATGATTATTCTTTTATAGAATATATAAGGAAATAAAAATACATAGGGTAACCCTATGTATTTTATGGATCAATATCACTTTTGACTCGAATAAAAATATCTTTACCGTCTGGAGATTTAGTTTTTATATATTGACGGTTTTTATTAATTTCGATTTTTCTTACTAATTCTTTCTCTAAATCAAAACCTAAGATTTCTGCCATACCTAGCAAAAATATCGCAACGTCAGCAAATTCTTCTGCTACTCCATCTTGGTTTTTATTATATTTCGAAAAAGCTTCTGAAAGTTCTTCGTGGGCACGACAAAACTCTAAAGCTACGTCTGTAGTATTAAAACCCTTCTCTATTTTATTACGCATCACTTCTTTCTGAAGTTCTTTTAAATCTATCATATTATTTATTATAGTTACTTATATATTTTCTAACTTTTATTTTTGCTAATTCAAACATTTTTAAAGAAGCTTTATGAGCTGGAGTATCTATATATTTATCGTTTTCATAAATAACTTCTTTAATGCCAGTTTGTATAATAGTCTTTGCACATTCATTACAAGGAAATAAAGCAGTATATATTTTACAATCTTTTGTTTGTGCATTTGCGTTGTAAATAGCATTTTCTTCTGCGTGACAAACATAAGCATATTTAGTATTTTCTAAATCCCCTTCTCTTTCCCAAGGTAAGGCTTCATTATCTATACCGCGAGGAAAACCATTATACCCTAAACCTACAACAACATTCATTTGACTTACAACAACTGCACCAACTTGAGTAGAAGGGTCTTTTGATCTTTCAGATATTAAATGAGCCATTCTCATAAAACACTCATCCCATGTAATAGCTTTTTTAGGCAAAACTTTATTTGCTTCTTTTTTCATATTATAAATATACTACTTTAAAATTAAAAAAGCTAACAAAGAGCCCCGCGTAGCGGGGCTCTTTACTTTTTAGTATTTATTTAAATTACTCTTTCACTTCGATTCCTTACAGGAACAGTACACCTTTTGGATATTTTATTTCGTAAACTCATAAAATATCTCAAGAAGGTTCATATTGATGTGCTTATTGCACATCAATGCCCATACTGCGAGCAGAACCTGCAATAATGTTTATCAAACCTTCATCATCTTTAGCGTTAAGATCAGCTGCTTTTTTCTTGCCTATTTCTAGAGCTTGAGCGCGAGTGATTTTACCTGCTTTTGAAGTTGCGTTCTTACCTGAACCTTTTGCTACACCTGCAGCCTTAAGGATAAGTCCTGAAGCTGGAGGAGTTTTAACAACGAAATCATAAGTACGATCTTCGTAAACGCTAATCTTTACTCCAACTTTATCTCCCATCATCTTTGAAGTAGCAGCGTTGAACTTAGTTACGAAGTCACCGATATTAATACCAGCTTGTCCGAGTGCTGGTCCAAGTGGTGGAGCAGGAGTTGCTTTACCTGCTTCTATCTCTAATTTAATCTTTTTGGTAATTTTCTTTGACATATGTTTTTCTCAATTAATTTACTTAATATATACTATATTTTCTTAACTTGCAAGAAGTCTAATTCGACTGGAGTCTCACGACCGAACATAGAGACTAATACTTTAACCTTACCTCTATCGTCTTCTACTTGACTCACCTTGCCTTCTAAATCTTTAAATGGTCCATCTGTGATAAGTACAATTTCGTCTACTACAAGGTCGATTTTATGCTTTGCTTGACCTCCGTCCATCTTCTTGAATAAATAGTCAACTTCGTCTTTACGTAGTGGGACTGGATTTACTCCTGCTCCTACGAAACCTGTAACTCTCGGAGTATTACGCACAACATACCAAGAATCATCAGTCACAATCATATCTACTAAAACGTAACCAGGATAAATCTTTTCTTCTACTTCTACGCGTTTACCAGCTTTGATTTTAATTTTTTTCTCAACAGGAACAATAACATTAAAAATTTTATCGTTCATTCCGAGAGAATCAATACGTTGTTTTAAATTTTTCAATACAACATTCTCATACCCTGCATAAGTATGAATAGCGTACCAATTTCTTTTTCCTTGTGCTTCTTGCTTTGACATAATAATTAAGGCTCTATTTAAAAAATAGAGAAATTTAGATTGATAATAGTTTTTCTAAACCTCTAGAAAATAGAAAATCAAATAAACCTAACATATAAGCAACAAGTACAGAAAGAATAATAACTACTAAAGTATAGCTAATAGTTTGGCTCTTAGTAGGCCAAGTCATATGCTTTAATTCAATTTTAGTTTCATTTAAAAATGCAGTAATTTTTGACATAGATTTATTTTATTCCTTATAAAAAAGCCCTTTTCGGGGCTCTTTTAATATTACTCTTTTTTAGACCAAAAGTCAATAAAGATTTTATACATTACTCATTTAAAAGTTTACGACTAGATAAACCTAAAATTCCATCAGATTTTAAATTATTATCTTTTTGAAATTTCTTCAAAGCAAGTAATGTATTATAACCAAAGAAAGTAATTTCTTTTCTATTTTCAGTACCTTTAACATTATATCCTTTATTGTTTAATTTCTCTTGCAAACACTTTACTTCTTCATCTTGCATACCTTTCATTAAATTTTTAGATAAAGAACAAGTTGGCAGATTACTTACGCTAGCTTCTATACTAGTCGAAACGCCTAATACTTTGCTCGGCCCACTATGAGTACCACCAACACATTTATAGCTAAAATGATTGCTATAAAAAGTTTCATTTGCTCCCGTAGAAAGATTTACCCAATTAGGAATATATTCTTCTTTGTAATATTCAACAGAAGTAGTAGTTGGATACCATTTTTTACAAAATCTCAATATTTCATTAGTATGCACATAACCGCTATTTAAGTCAGTTACCCAAAATCCTTGATCATTTAAATATTGAGAAAGTTTAGTACCCCAAATACTTACACGGGGAGTTTTATCAGAAGAAGCAGTATTAGTAACGTTGGTATTTGTATTATTATTTGTATTTGTATTGGCACAAGATAGTCCTGTAATTACGCTATATCCCGAGTTTGATGAACAACCTGTTGGATAAAGTGGATTTTGAGTAGAGTTAATAGTAACAGATTTATCTACTGATAGTGGTCCACCTTCATTTTTACAAGATAAATTATAAGTCTTATAACCTAAAGAATTTACATTTATCTTTTCACTACCTGATACGTCTTTATAACCAGACCAATCCCCTGAAGCCTGACAAATTCCTACTCGAGTAGTAATCCAAGATAAAGTTATATTATTACCTAAATAAACATTTATTGGACTTACTGTAAAAGTTAAAGTTGCGGGAGTTGGTACGCAGTTTGGATAAGTACCTGTAGTTCCTGCTGGGCAGACTATTTTTACACAGTTTGGATATGTTCCAGTTGTACCGGTTGGACAAAATGCTGTAATATCATTTATAATTGAAAAATCCCCATCACTTGTATCCCCTATATCAACTTCATCATATTTAACTACATTAATTTTAAAATCTGTTCCTGGTATTTCCAATATTTTACCAGAAGGCCAATTTGAAATAATATTGGAATTGATTGGAATAGTCCAATTAAATTGATTTTGGTTTGCTGAAACATCACCAATAATATAACTTCTAGCTCCTATAACTCCAGAATTTAATGGTTCAGGTTTAGACAGAATAATTTTTACCTTTTCAATATTTTTTGATTCCCATTTTATATTAATTTGTTGTCCTCTTTTATATACTTCCCCTCCATTTGGAGAAAGAACAGTTATTGAAGGTTCAGGATCTACTACATAAACTCCAACTTGAACACTATCGGTAGTAGATCCTCCAGCTCCAGTACAAGTTAGGGTAAATTCAGTTGTAGTAGTTAAATTAGAAACAAGTTGAATTCCAATAGTTGCTTTTGAACCAGTCCAACCTCCACTAGCGGTACAAATAGTTGCGTTAGTTGAAGACCAACTTAAAGTAACTGAATTTCCTGATTGAATAGAAGTTGAGCTAGCTATCAAGCTAACAGTTGGAATTTGTGGAGCATTTACGCTAACAGTAACTTCTTTTTTAGTACTAACACCTGAAGCATTAGTACAAG
>JAGOSX010000016.1:8268-11460 GCA_018062065.1 Minisyncoccota bacterium
TTAAGACATATGTCTTGTTGGAAGTTAAATTATTCATAGTTTGAAGACCGTATGCAGATTTAGTTCCAGTCCAATCTCCAGAAGCAACACAAGAAGAAACTCCTTGAGCAGACCAGTTTAAAGTAGTGAAACCACCTGAAGCAACTTCGGTAGGATTAGCTGTAAATTCAACTATTGGAGCATTTACGCTAACAGTAACTTCTTTTTTAGTACTAACACCTGAAGCATTAGTACAAGTTAAGACATATGTCTTGTTGGAAGTTAAATTATTCATAGTTTGAAGACCGTATGCAGATTTAGTTCCAGTCCAATCTCCAGAAGCAACACAAGAAGAAACTCCTTGAGCAGACCAGTTTAAAGTAGTAGAACCACCTGAAGCAACTTCGGTAGGATTAGCTGTAAATTCAACTGAAGCTTCTCCTACGCAACTCAAAACTTTAATCTTTTCTCGAGTTAAAGAACCAACATACCCAAAAGCAGGTTTTAGGCTATTGGCTTTTTGGAATTCAATTACGGCTTTAAAAGTTGAAGAACCGAAATAACCACTAGGTGAAATAGTTAAATATCCATTAGCACGTAAATATTTCTGCAAAAGAGTTACTTCACCATTTTTATTAATATCTTTATCTCCAAATTTAAGATTATTTTGCAAATCTGTACACGTGCCAGAAGTAGTAGCATTTGGATCTACTTGTGCGTGAATTAGATTAGGCGACAACAAAAAACTAAACAAAAAACCTATTAATAGAAAACCTTTAAAGTAATTTTTCATAATTTACAAATTATTTTTAATATTATAATTATACTAATTAAACAGCAAAAAAGACAATCTATATAGATTGTCTTTTTATTTTTAGAAATATTCTAATAAAACTATTTAATTTTATAAGTAATACTTACTTCAGAAGTAATGGTGTTTTCGCCTTTTGGTAAAGCCAAGTTTGCTCCTGCACTAGCGTCTAAGCTTTCAGCTTTTGCATAGTAAATAGGAGTTCCGTAACTTGGAATTTCAGAGAAAGAAGTAATTCTTCCTAGACGTACTCCTAAATCACGAGATAATACCTTTGCTTTAGCACGAGCTTCTTCGATAGCCTTTTTGCGAGCTTCGGCTTTTAGAGTATCTTCATTATCAATTTCAAAATTTGGACCTGATAAATCTGTAACTCCTAAAGTACCTAAATCAGTAATAACCTTGCCTGCATTATCAGTATCACGAACTTTAACTTGCATACTCAAAGTAGCAGTATAACCAACGATTACGCTTTTACCGTTTTGTGGAGGGTAAATAGCTATTTCTGGAGTGTATCTACTAGAAGTAGTTTGATATTCGTATTTTGGATAAAAAGAAGAATTCAAAGCTTTATAATCTTTTTCTTCGATTTTATTTTCTTTCAAATTAGCGATAACTTTATTTTGAACTTCAGATACTAAAGCTTGAGCTTCTTTTACGGTTTTTGCATCTTTAGTAATCGAGAAAGTAATAGTTGCAATATCTGGAACTGCATTTACTTCGCCTTTACCGCTTACAGTAATAGTACTTTGATTTGCTTCAGTGCCTTTATATCCGTGATCTTTGTCAAAAGCATTCACTAGAATCAAAGCACAAACAAAAACTACTAAAACCTTAAAAACAAACACTTTATTTTCTTTAAATAATTCTTTCATATTATTGTTGTGGATTGATTGCTAAAACTTCAACTTCGAAAACAAGAGTTGAATTTGCTGGAATAGGACCAACTGCGTTTTCTCCATAACCTTTTTCAGGAGGTACAGTTAAAGTTTTCTTTTCACCAACTTTCATACCTACAATACCTTCATCCCATCCAGGAATAACTTGACCAATACCTAAAGGAAATACGAAAGGTTCGACGTGACCGAAAGAAGGATCTACGTTAGAATCAAAAACAGTTCCGTCTTGTAAGCGACCTGTATAATTTACAGATACTACGTCTCCAGCTTTTGCAGTAGCATTAGAAGAACCTGCGCCGTCTTTATTCAAAGTTAAATAAGCAAGAACGCCTAAAACTACTAAAACTACAACAACACCAATTGCTAAACTTTTATTCATAATTTTGATTTAAATTAAACTACTAATACTAATATTATACTAAAAATAAAGTAAAATACCAAACTAAATTATATTAACTTCTGGAGCAATTTCTATATCAAATTTATCTTTCACTGCTTTAATTATTTCATAAGCGAGATTTTTAATATCTTTGCCTTCTGCACCGCCGTAGTTTACTAGAATTAGGGCTTGCTTATCGTGAACCCCAACTTTACCGAAAGCTTTACCTTTAAAACCGAGAGTTTCAATTAGCCAAGCAGTCGGTACTTTAATCTTGTCTTCTTCTTTAAAATAAGGTATATCTGGATAAGTTTTTAAAAGTTCTACTAATTTCTCTTCATTAATATAAGAATTTTTAAAGAAACTACCTGCATTCCCTAAAACTTTCGGGTCAGGCAATTTACTACGACGAATATTCGATACAGCTTCGCTAATATCTTTTGGCTCGAGAATATTTAAATTATTTTCACTAATATAATTTTTTAAAACTTTATAATCTTGATTTAATTCTCCTTTTTTATTTAACCGGAAAGTAACCGCAACTATGAAATATTTACCTTTATATTTATTCTTAAAAATACTATCTCGATATCCGAATTCGCATTCATCCTTATGAAAATCTTTGAAAATTCCGTTTTCTATATCAAAAGCAGTTAATGAAAAAAAGCTATCTTTAAGCTCGACTCCGTAAGCTCCAATATTTTGCACCGGACTCGCCCCTACACTACCTGGAATTAAAGCTAGATTTTCAAGTCCAAAATATCCCTTCTCAACAGTAAATAAAACTAAATCATTCCAAACTTCTCCTCCAAAAGATTTTACAAAAACTGTATTATCTTCTTCGCTCAAGGTTTCTATTCCTTTTAATTTATTTAAAATTACTAAACCTTCAAAATCTTGAGTAAACAAAATATTACTTCCTCCTCCTAAAAATAATTTAGGATTTTCTTTGAAAATATTTTCTTGACTCAAAGACAACAAATCTTCAAGAGAATTTATTTCTACAAAATATTTTGCTATAGCTTTAATACCAAAAGTATTAAATTTGGTTAAATCGAATTTTTCTAAAATTTTCATATTTACGAAAGAATTTCTTTTTCTAACTTTTTCTGAATTTCTTCTTC
>JAGOSX010000030.1 GCA_018062065.1 Minisyncoccota bacterium
TATATATGGTTAGTTAGTATTAAGCAAAACAGGGATTATTTAGTTACAACCGGAGAAAGTGTTGCTTCTATTAATTTACGTTATTTTGAAGTATTGAAGGCTATTGCTGAATTTGGTAAAAATCGTACTGATTCTGCTGAATTAAAAGATTTAACAACAAAAGCCGAATGGTTAGAAAAAATAGTTAAATTATTTAAATTTGAGGCAGACGTTATTATTGACGAAGTACATTCTGGTTTAAATGTACGAAAAAAATTAATATACTCTTTAGGTGAGGTTGGTGTTTCTGAGCTAGAAACTAGTGCAATTGTAGAGTTGTATAAATTTATATTGCCAATCATAGTATATAAAAACTATACCATAGAACAAATAATTAATAAACCAGGGCTTATACCTTCTGAAGAAAAAGAGTGGAATAGTATAATGAATGTAATTGTAGAAGCTTTGTTTAATCAATCGCAAAGTCCGCTTAAAACAATTATAAATCAATTGAATAAAATAAAGTGTTCTTTAATTAATCTTAGAAACAATAAATATGAAATAGAGAAAGAGATTGAAGAAATTGATTTATCCTCTAAAAACAAAAGTAAAGAAATAGAAAATTTACACTGTGCTTGCCCTGTATGTAATCAAGAAATTAATAGTATAGAAGAAAAATTAAAAGAAAACTATAAAATAGAAGAATATTTAGTATTAAAAAATGAGTATTCCGTATCTATTCATGAAATTGATAGAAAAATATCTTTAGAGCAAATAAAATACCAAGGATTTCTAGATAAATTAAAGTTTTATGAAGATAAAGTATCTAGTGGTGATTCAAAAATTTCAAATGTTCTTAATCATTTAGCGTATGGAGAAACTAGAGATAGACTTTTAAAAGACTTTCAAATTAATGAAGAAAAAATTGAAAAATTGAATATAAGTTACAAAGAAAATTCAAAAAAATTGAGGAGTTATAACGATTTAAAAACAAAAGCACATAATTTGTATAGTACCTATATGTTTGAGTCTAAACATTCTTTTAATCTAGCTGAAATAAGCGACGATAAAATTAAGAAAATAGGCCAAAACTTTGAATGGAGAGGTAGTAATAGACCTATTACCACCCTTGCTGGGGTGGGGCAACGATTCGGAGCGTCAAGCTAAGCTTTTAAATACCAGTTGGTGAAAATCCAACCTAGATAATTTGTCATTCAACTAGAAGATGAAAAGACAGTATTACTGGTGACAGTCCCACTGAAGCTCTTGGATTCAGTAAATGAGCCGTAACGCAAGTGAACAGAACAAGCCTCGTTATGCCTAAACCACAGTTGGCCAACCTCTCGAATCAGGTGAAGCCTGACACTTTATGGGAAGAAATGACAAAACGCACCATAAGGAACTGTCGGGGTTATGACTGATGGCGCATTTACAAAAGGTATTTAAAGGAACTTGAGAGGACTTTTGTATTAAGGTTTGTAACCTAAAACTCAATCTATAAGGTAAAACGAAGTGATAAGAGTGATACAAAAGTAGTCGGAGATGTTCGTAGTAGTAATGACTCAAAAGACAACATAACTTTTGAAGAGCGAAGGGACATTACTTTAGCAAATTCTTAAATGAAAGGAAGTATTTGTAAATTGAAAAACCTAGAAAGACAACAAAACTCTCTTGGAAAACTATTAAGAGATGTGGGAAAAATACAAGAATTTCAAAATAAGATATATCAAAAAGCCAAGCAAGAGAAAGATTATAAATTCTATATACTAATTGACAAAATAATATCGGTTAGATTTTTACACGAAGCATATTTAAGATGTAAAGCTAACAGAGGAAGTGCAGGAATAGACAAAATTGACTTTGATACCATTGAGGCACAAGGTGAAGATAAATTTGTCTATGAATTGCGAAAAGAATTAAAGGATAAAACTTACAAACCGTCCCCTGTTAAAAGAGTATATATAGAAAAAGCTAATGGAAAATTAAGGCCGCTAGGAATTCCAACTATTAAAGATAGAGTAGTACAAATGTCATGTAAACTTGTTATAGAACCAATATTTGAAGCAGATTTCGAAGAGTGTTCCTACGGGTTTAGGCCTAAAAAGAGTGCTCACGGTGCAGTTGCAGAGATTAAAAAGAATTTAAAATTAGGGAATACAGCAGTTTTAGATGCAGATTTAAGTTCTTACTTTGACACAATACCTCATGACAAATTAATGAAATTAGTTGCTTTAAGAATAAGTGACATACACACTCTGAATTTAATTAAATCGTGGTTAAAAGCTCCAGTTTCAGAAAATGGGAAACTACAAAGTGGAAAGAAAAATAAAATAGGGACACCCCAAGGAGGAGTAATCTCCCCATTACTGGCCAATATATATCTTAATCTAATGGACAAAATAATAGTAGATAAATGGACTCTATTCAGAAATTCAGGTATAAAGGTAGTTAGGTACGCAGATGACTTTGTTTTAATGGGTAAAGAAATAAAGGATATTCATATCGAAAAATTAAAAGCACTGCTTGAAAATATGGGATTGAACTTAAATGAAGAAAAGACAAAAGTAGTCATAGCTACGGAGGAAAAATTTGATTTTCTAGGGTTCAGTTTTAGATATGATAAAAGTCGCTACAAAACTTATGAGAAATTCTGGAACGTAATTCCTAGTAAAAATTCGGAAAATAAAGCTAGACATAAGCTTAAAGAATATTTCGAAAATAATGGACACCTTAACCCATGGGATGTATCAGAAGATTTAAATAGTAAAATACGAGGTTTAGTAAACTATTATAGTATCGAAAACGTAAGTTATCCAAACAAATTCAAGAGAAACCTAAAGTATTATTTAAGAAATAAATTAAATAGATATTATAAGAGGAAAAGTCAAAGGTCATGTAAGCTCTACAACAAAAGAGCCTATGAAATCTTAAAAGAGAAATATGGATTAATAGAAATTACAGATTATAAGAAACTTGCGAAAGCTTGAGAAGAAAACTAAAGGAAAGCCGTATGAAGGAAAACTTCACGTACGGTTTGAAGAGGATTGACTGGTAGCCAGACTACCAGCTCTTACTCTACTG
>JAGOSX010000005.1 GCA_018062065.1 Minisyncoccota bacterium
GCAGCTTTAGAAGAGAAGAAATTTATTTTCGGTTTTAAGCGCGTAGATCGCCGCCGGCACTTATATATTATCGGTAAATCTGGAGTAGGTAAGACTAAACTCCTAGAGCTTTTCTTGCGTCAAGATATTACTTATGGGCACGGACTTTGCCTTATTGATCCGCACGGAGATGTTATTGATTCGATGCTTGACTATATACCCGAAGAACGTATTGAAGACGTTTGTATTATCGATCCTTCAGATGTGAATTTTCCTGCATCTTTTAATCCGTTGGCGAACGTTGACCCTATGTTTAAATTTCAACTTACTCAAGGATTGATTGAAGTTTTTCAAAAGCAATTCGGTGCAAACTGGACTCCTCGTTTGGAGCACGTTTTTCGTTTTACTTGTCTAGCTCTGCTTGACTACCCGTATGCAACTATGCGCGGTATGATTTCGATGCTTACTGATCGTAACTATCG
This sequence comes from Minisyncoccota bacterium, assembly GCA_018062065.1. Lineage (GTDB taxonomy): Bacteria > Patescibacteriota > Minisyncoccia > Phycocordibacterales > UBA9973 > UBA9973. The sequence continues at coordinate 462 of JAGOSX010000005.1, forward strand.
TCAAAAGGTAGTTGAGTATATTACTGACGATATGGTTAAAAGATTCTTTGCTATCGAATTCGCGGATTGGTCTGAGAAATTCGATACTGACGCTATTATCCCTCTCGTAAATAAACTTGGTCAATTCCTCTCAGATCCTTTGCTGCGTAATATTTTCGGACAAAAGGAAAATAAGATTGATATTTCCAAATTAATGAATGAGCAAAAGATAGTACTTATTAATCTTTCCAAAGGTAAAATTGGAGAAGAAAATTCTTCTTTCTTTGGATCTATGTTCTTGACTAAGATCAAGCAAGCCGGTATGGAACGCGCGCATATCCTCGAGAAAGATCGTAAAGACTTTTATATTTACGTTGACGAGTTTCAAAACGTCGTTACTCAAACTTTCGAAAATATTCTCTCAGAGGCTCGTAAATACGGACTTAACCTTACTATGGCTCACCAATACGTAGGTCAAATCCAACCAAAAATTTATCAGTCCATCCTCGGTAACGTCGGATCAATTATTTCTTTCCGTGTTGGTGGAGAAGACGCTACTCGTTTAAAGCCTGAATTCGATCCGTTATTCGGAGTCAAAGACATGATCAACCTCGCAGTAGGAGAATTTTATATCAAGATGACTATTGATGGAGAAAGTTACGATCCTTTTTCTGCTGAAACTTTAAGAGTTTTACCTCCAACTCATCCTTCATATAGGCAAGATATCCTCGACGCTTCTCGTAGAAAATTCTCAATCAGAAAAGAAGACGCACAAAGATTGATCGAAGAAGAGGAATCTACTATAATTCGTAGTGCTGAAGAAAAAGCTGCTATCACAGGCAAAAAACAAGAAGAAAAAGAAGAAGTTTCAGATAAAAAAGAATCAGTCGAAGCTGAGCCTATGATATAATTTCGTGGTCGCGAAAAAGTTGTTGATTTTTGGGTAGAGCTTTGGTAAAATAGGAACTACTTGTCCCGTACTAAAATTTATGATTACGGGGTTTAAGTGTTTAATATTATAATTAAATTTTTAGTACTGGGATGAGTAAAGACTATTATAAAATTTTAGGTGTAGATAAAGGCGCTTCTAAAGACGAGATCAAGAAGGCTTTTTATAAGCTTGCTCATAAATATCACCCAGATAAAAAAGAAGGTGATGAAGCAAAATTCAAAGAAGTAAATGAAGCTTATCAAACCCTTTCAGACGATCAAAAACGGGCACAATATGATAGATTTGGATCAAATTATCAAAATATGGGTGGAGGAGCTGGCGGATCTGGATTCGGAGGCTTTGGTGGATTTGAAGGATTTGATTTTGGCGGATTTCAAAATGGTGGTGGAGTAGAATTTGACTTAAATGATATTTTCTCTGATTTTTTTGGAGGAGGTGGACGTGCTCAAGCTCGCCGTGGACGAGATTTACAAACTGAGATCAATATTACTTTTACTGAAGCTGTACTCGGAGTAAATAAAAAAATTACAATTACTAAAAATAATGAATGTGAAGTTTGTAACGGTAAAGGAGCGAAGAAGGGAACTAAGATGGAGACTTGCAAGACTTGTAGCGGTAAGGGAAAAATTCACGAAGTGAAAAGAACTATTTTAGGAAATATTAATAATACTCGCATTTGTGAGACTTGTTTTGGAGAAGGAGAAATTCCGAAAGAAGTTTGCGACGAATGTCGTGGTAAAGGAATTCTAAAGAAAACTGAAGAGATAAATATTCCTGTGCCTGCTGGAATAAATAATGGAGAGACTTTGCGTATGAGCGGGCAAGGTGAAGCTGTTTTTAAAGGTACGAAAGGAGACCTATACATTAAAATCAACATAAAAATTCCTCATAAAATCTCGTCAAAAGCTCGAGAACTCTTAGAAAAACTTAAAGAAGAAGGACTATAAAATAAAAACCGCTTAAGCGGTTTTTATTTTAATTTATTTTGAAATTTTTTAGTGATGATAGTATAAGCGAGTTCTGCAGAAGCGTACTCTGTTATCACAGTTTCTTTTTGTGGACTTACTTCTACAATATCGGCACCAATTAATTCAAATTTAGATATTGCTTTATCGAGTAATTCCATTCCATAATCCCAAGTTAATCCGCCAGGCACAGGAGTTCCAGTTCCAGGCATTACCGAAGGATCAAAACCGTCTACGTCGATAGTAATATATAAATATTTGGTTTTAATAGAATTTAAGATAGTTTCTATATTAGGTAATTTTTTAGGATAGCCAGATTCGAAAATCGTAATATTTTTATTTTGATTAACATAATTAATTTCTTCAGTAGAAAAACTTCTAGCTCCAACATTTACTATATTGTAACCGAGCTCGTGAGCGCGACGCATAATAGTCGAGTGGGCGAGATGAGTAGGTTTAGTACTATAATCAGAATCATCATTGCGTAAATCTAAATGCGCATCGATTTGAAGTATAGTCACGTCTAGGGGATTATATTTATTTGCTAGAGCTTTATAAACTCCGAGCGGTACGGAATGTTCTCCACCTAAAGTAAAAATAAATTTATTATTTTTAACTAATTTTTCGGCGAGAGTATTAATTTTTTTATAAACTAATTCTGGTTTAAATTTATTAAGGTTACCTAGATCAGCATGAGCAGTTTTTACATAGTCGATAACTTCAACTTTGTATTCTCTATTATAAAATTCAATTTGACTAGCTAAGTTTTTAATAACTGCTTTGGGTCCGAGTACTGTACCTTTATGACTTGAAGCAGTTTTATCATAGGCCGCAGAAAGCATTACTACGTCTGCATTTTCCCATTTAGGTTCATTGATTATTGATTTGATTTCCACGCCTGACTTCGTCATTCGGGCGAGTTTATTTTGTTTGGTTTTCATAGGTAAATATTAGCATTTTATGATTTATATTAAAAGTGCTATAATTTCGAAATGAGTATAAAATTAATTCACGAAGTAAGAGCTCCGAAAAGTTCTAAAGAATTAGCAAATATCGTTAAAGCTCAAAGGATTGCTGAGAAAGTTTTAGCTGATACTTTAGCTATTTTGCGTGTTAAAATTACTGAAATCGAAGTTGCAAAATTTATCAAAGAAAGTTTTATAAAATATAAAGCTCCAGTTTTATCTTTCTCTCCGATAGTTGCCTTTGGAAAAAATTCTGCAAATATTCATCATACGCCTAGCGATACTAAACTTAAATTAGGAGATATTATTATGCTTGATTTTGGAACTACTTGGAATCATTATTGCTCAGATATGACCCGGACTTTTTTCTATGGTATACCAGAAAAGAAAAAAGATAAAATTCGCCAAGATAAGCTTATGAAAGTTTATAAAGATGTATTAAAAGCAAACGAAATTGCTGCTTTAAAAATTATGCGTGGAGAAAAAAATGCCAAGAAAATAGACGACTCTGCTCGTAATTTCTTAGCTAAAAAGTATAAGAATAATTTCAAGCACGGACTTGGTCACGGCGTAGGGACTGTAATTCACGAATGGCCAAATTTCAAACCGAATACTACTGATATTTTGCCTGTTGGTTGCGTAATGACTATTGAACCCGGAATTTATATTCGAGGACTTGGTGGGGTGCGTATTGAAGATATGATTCATATTACTGATAAAGGAGGAGAGAATTTAACAAATTTCCCGAAAGATATTAAAAGTATAATTTTAAAAGTTAACAATGAATAATAAAAAAATAAAAGTTGGAGTGATTTTTGGAGGGCGCTCTGCTGAGCATGAAGTTTCTATAAAATCTGCAAAGAATATTATTGCTTCTTTGTCTAAAGATAAATACGAAGTTATTCCTATTAAAATCGGCAAAGACGGGCAAGTCCCTTTTTCTAAATTTGCAAAATTAGACGTAGCTTTTCCGATAATTCACGGACCTTTTGGAGAAGACGGATCTTTGCAAGGAGTTTTGAAGATTATGAATATTCCTTTTGTTGGGCCTTCGGTTTTAGGAAGTGCAGTTGGTATGGATAAAGATTTTATGAAAAGATTACTTTCTCAAGCTGGAATTAAAAATGCAAAAGCTATAGTTTTAAAATCTCACCAAAAGCTTACTTTTGAAAAAGCAAAAGGAGCCCTCGGTTTACCTATGTTCGTAAAGCCTGCAAATCTCGGTTCTTCGGTTGGAGTTAGTAAAGTCAATAACAAAAAGGATTTCGTAGAAGCATTAGCAGAAGCCTTTAAATACGATACGAAGATAATTATTGAAGAGATGATTAACGGTCGTGAACTTGAGTGCGCAATTTTAGGAAATGAAAAAGCGATAGCTTCTCCAATAGGCGAAGTGATAATGAATACAAGTAGCTTTTATTCTTATGATGCAAAATATATCGAGATAGACGGAGCGATAACTGAAATCCCTGCGAAAAATCTTTCTAAAACAGATATTAAAAAGTTGCAAGAAGTCGCTCTTAAGGCTTATGAAGTATTATGCGCAGAAGGTTTATCGAGAGTTGATATGTTCTTAACGAAAAAAGGACAAATTTACGTAAATGAGATAAATACTTTGCCTGGTTTTACTGATATTAGTATGTATCCAAAACTTTTTGAGCTCAAAGGTATTAGTAGAACTGAATTGATGGATAAACTGATTTTGCTAGCAATAGAGAGATTTGAAAGAGATAATAAATTGCAAACTAGTGTATAATTTCGATGAAGAATAATTTACCTATGACTTATATTGAACTTTCTCGTGAAAATTTAATTCATAATTTTTTAGAGTTTCGCAAATTACTTAAAAAGGGAACAGAGATTGCTTTTGCTATTAAAGGTAATGCTTATGGTCATGGGCAGAATGAGATAGCGAAAATTGCTGAATCTTACGTAGATTACTTTTTCGTGAATAGTTTACTTGAACTTAAATTACTCCGTAAAGTTTCCAAGAAAAAGACTTTTCTTTTCGGTTACGTAGAGAAAAAGGATTTAAAAGATGCTCTAAAGTTTGATGCGATTTTGGCTATTTTTAATAAAGAGCAACTTTTAGAATTGATTGATATAACTAATAAACAAAAGAAGAAAATTGAAATTCATATTCCAGTAGATTCATTCTTGGGACGTGAAGGATTTTTAGAAAATGAAATAGTAGAAATTTTAGAAATAATAAAACAAGCAAAATATTTAAAATTAGGAGGTATATATAGTCATTTTGCAAATATCGAGGATATCCGCCCGGATGAATCATTCGGACGGGCGCATAATTTTACTCATGCACAAAAGCAGATCAAAGAGTATCAAAAGTTTTTGAAAGTTTTAGCAAAATATAATTTTAAAAATGTAAAAACTCATATCTCAGCGACTTCTGGAGTTCTCGTTTATGAGAAGAATAAAGGAATTAATAATATTGTGCGGATAGGGATCGGAGGATACGGACTTTGGCCTTCGCCTCATATTGAATTTTTATATCAAAATAAATTTGAATTAAAACCGGTCCTTGCTTTTAAAACTAAAATTGCTCAGATTAAAACTTTACCTGCTGGGAGAACTATTGGTTACGGTTTAACTTATATGACAACTAAAGAAACTAAAATTGGGATTTTGCCCGTTGGGTATGCGGACGGACTTGACCGCCGGTATTCTAATAAAGGAGAGGTTTTGATAAATGGAACTAGGTGCAAGATTTTGGGTAGAGTTTCTATGAATATGACTGTTATTGATTTATCTAATTTAGAAAATGTTTCTATTGAAGACGAAGTAGTAATAATAGGCAAGCAAGGCAAAGAAGAAATTACATCCGAAGAAATAGGGGAAGTAATAGGGACTATAAATTATGAAGTTACGACTCGTTTAAGCTCTATTTTACCGAGAGTTATAAAGTAAAAAACTGGCCAATTTAGCCAGTTGTATTTATTAAAAGATAATAAAATTTTCTAGGAATATCTAGAATATTTTAAATCTTCTTTTGTTATTATATAATTTCCATCTTCTTTTTTGCATTCCGCATTGAAAATTTTATGTTGAAAAACTATTAATTGAATTAGTTGTTTTAATTTACTATTACTTTGATTTTCCATTTTTTCTTTTATTAAATTAATTTCTTCTTTTGTTATCCATAGATAAGCTGTTTTTAGAAGTAGAAATTGAGGATGTTCTCTATTTAATTCTTTTTGAACATTTTTTATTTTAATAATTAATGAATTGTCTCCAGTGATTGATGTAAAATCTAATACATCTGTTTGTAAAAGTGCCATGTCAATTTTTTTTATATTTTAATTTAAAATTATATTCATAATATTTAATCATATTTAAATATAAAAATCAAATTACTATTGCTTATTTATTAAAAATATGGTTTAATATATATGGATTATTTTTTTAACATATAAAAATTTCATCATGAGAAATTTAATTTTTTTATTGCTCTTTGTATTGGTATTGCCAGTTATTGTTGTATCGCAAGATGACAGTTTGTCATTCACATGTTCTGATTTAATAAGGGAGCATATGAATTCTTGTGAGCGTTGTAAAAATGGTGATAAATGTCACACTAGACGTGACCTGCTCGAATTTTGCTCTGGCAAAGACGAGCAAGAACTTATTGTCGTGGACCCTGGCCCTGAAAATTGCGGTTGCCCAACTTACGGATATTATTATAGACCTAGTTATAGGTATTATAGTAATTATTATTCACATTATAACAACGCTTATTATTATAATGGGCCGAGTTATAGATATGGTTATAATTTAAATCTTTCCGTTGGTTTGAGTGGAGGTTACTATCTTGGAACTTCTTATTATTCGAGAAGTAATTACGGTTATCGGGGTGGTCATAATTCTTATGGCGGATACAACCGTCGAGGGAATTACTATGATCGTGGTAATTATCACGGATATGGTAATCACCAAGGTTATGGTAATTATAACCAAAATGGTCATCATCACGGAAACGGTAGCCATCAATTTTATGGCGGCTATCATCAAAGCGGGCATTATGGTTCGAGACCTCACTCCAGGAGAGGAGGTTAATTTAAAAAAATACATTTAATGAAGCCCTCTTTAACTAAAAACTAAAGAGGGATTTTTATTTGCATTTTTTTGGTTTTTATATTATTATTGAGAAATGTCACAAGATAGATTAATTAAAATTCAAAACAAGGAAACTAAAGAGATTTACTTTACTCGCAAGAATAAGAAAACAACTACTAAAAAGCTTGCTCTTAAAAAGTACAGTAAAAAGCTTAGAAAACACGTAGTTTTCAACGAAATTAAGAAATAATTTTTCTTTTTAATAAGATTTCTGATATAATAACAAAACGGTAAGTAAAATTACCGTTTTGTTCTTTTTAGAGATACTTTTAGTATCACTATAAAATGCTTATTATTTATAATTACGCATTTTATTCCTTAGTATAGAAATATATTAAGGAAGTTAGGGCGATTAGTTTAGTGGTAGAACAACGGTCTCCAAAACCGTTGGCGGGAGTTCGATTCTCTCATCGCCCGCAAAATGAAAAATTTTCCTTATTTAAAAGATTTTCTGTTTGTCTTGATTCTATGTATTACATCAATTTTTATTTTATTTTTTTATGAGTTAATATCTTTTTCAGAAACTTTAGAATTAATAGGAATGTCTATTTTTTTAGTTATTTCCCAATTTTTTCTAAGAATACGAAAAGAAAGATTTTATGCTTATTTACAAGATTCTAAAAATAATATTAATAAAAAAGATGAATATAAATTTTTTTTAAAACAGATTCTTTTTATTATTGTAATACTTGTTTTTTATTATTTCCGTTAATTTAATTTATTTTTCTTGCTGTTAATATAATACATATAAAACTAATAACTATGCACGGCACAGTCCACATGAAAAAGGGAATTTGGAAATAGTATCATAGTAATGATTCTTCATATTTTAAAAAATTTGAAGAATATCTATCTTTAAATGATGGTCCAAAAGCCGATAAACTTGCGAATTTTCAGTTTTTGATATATAATCATCCGTATGTTTAATATTCAAGCGAAAAAAAGAGATTTAAAAGTTAAATTAGAAAAGGATCAAATCCCAGCTGTTTTTTACGGCGCAAAGACTCCTAGTACACCTATTGAAATTTCAGTTAATGAATTTAAAAAAGTTTGGAGAGAAGCAGGGGAAACTGCAACTGTAAAATTATCTGTTGACGGTAGTAACGTAGACGTTTTGATCAGTGAAGTTCAATTAGACCCTATTAAAAATACTCCAACTCATGTAGACTTCTTAGTAGTTGATATGAATAAGAAAATATCAGTTGCGGTACCGATAGAATTTATTGGTGTATCTCCTGCTGTTAAAGCAGGGTTAGGAGTTTTGGTAAAAGTTTTATATGAAGTAGAAGTAGAAGCATTACCAAAAGATTTACCTCAAAAACTAGAAGTAGATATCGCTCCTTTAGTTGACCTAGATAGTAGTCTAAAGGCAAGTGATATAAAGCTTCCTTCTGGAGTATCCCTAATCACTAAAGATACTGAAATTCTAGCTGCTGTTGCTCCTCATAAAGAAGAAAAAGAAGCAGAACCTGTAGATTTATCTAAGATTGAAGTAGAAAAGAAAGGTAAGAAAGAAGAAGAAGCTGAAGCTCAATAAAGAAAAATTTTTAAAAATATGCTATAATAAGAACTATGATGAAAAAGATCATAGTTTTTATTTTTATATTTATATCAACATTTTCTGTGGTTAAGAATAAGGTTTTTGCTGTGGATTGTTTAGCAATTACTCCAGCCTCATCTGACTCTGATAAAAATATTTGTCGTAGTGAATTAGCAAATATTGAAGCTGAGCTCCAAGAATTAATCAAAAAGCAAGAAGCTCAAAAGAAAAATACTGGAACTTTGACTGGGGATGTTAATTATCTTAATAGTCAAATTAACGCATTAAAAACTAAAATTAAAGGTAGGTCTTTAGCTATAGCACAACTCAAGGTTTCTATTAAAGAAAAAAGCTCTAAAATAGAAGATTTGAGTGATAAAATTGAAAATCAATATGAAAGTTTAGCTCAACTCATTAAAAATACCAACGATTTAGATAATGGAAATTTAGTTCATTTATTATTATCAAACGACAATATCTCTGATTTTTATAGTGATGTTGAATCTTACTCTTCTTTAAAAGAAGCTATTAAAATATCAGTAGATGAAATTAAAGGAGTCAAAACTAACGTCGAAGAAGAGAAAAAAGAATTAGAAGTTAAGCAAGATGCAGAAACTGATGCTAAAGCAGAACTTGAAAGTGCTCAAAAGAAAACTGCTCAAGCTGAAGCTGAAAAGAAAAGATTACTTTCTTTATCAAAGCAAAAAGAAACAGAATATCAAAAACTTGCTGCCGAGAAAAAAGCTAAAGCTGATAAAATTCGTCGTGCTTTATTCCAACTCGCGGGTACAAGTCAGAAGATTGATTTCGGTACAGCTTTGAAATATGCAAATGAAGCTAATAAGCTCGTAAATATTGAACCTGCATTCTTGCTCGCTATCTTGCGTCAAGAAAGTAACCTCGGCTCAAACGTAGGGCGTTGTTATTTGACCGATACTTCTGGGCCTAAAGCCGGTTACGGTATTAATCGCTCGACTGGGAAAGTTTGGACTAATTTAATGAAACCTACTCGCGATATAGAACCATTTTTAGCTATTACTGATCGTTTAGGATTAAACCCTCTTGAGACTGCTGTGTCTTGTCCTGTTGCTGGAATTGCAGGGTATGGAGGAGCTATGGGTCCTGCGCAATTTATTCCTTCAACTTGGAAAATTTTTGAAAAAAGGTTGAAAGCTTTACTCGGTTACGAAGCTAGTCCTTGGGAACCTCGTGACGCATTTATGGCTTCAGCTATGTATTTGACTGATTTAGGAGCTACTGGAACAAGTACTGCTGCTCAGCAAAAAGCAGCTTGTAAATACTACGGTACAGGAGGCGCTACTTGTTCTTATAGCAGAAGTGTTATGAAATATAAGGCTGAAATTCAAGCCAATATAGATTTGCTTTCTAATTAATTTTGTGATATTATTCAATTTATGAAAAAAGATATACACCCAACATACAGTGGACAAACAAAAGCAAGTTGTGCTTGCGGAGCTACTTTTGTAGTAGGTTCTACTTTGACAGAAATCAATATGGAAATCTGCAGTAAATGCCATCCTTTTTATACAGGTAATGAAAAATTAATGGATACTGCTGGACGTGTTGATAAATTCAATAAACGTCGCGCTGCTTCAGCAAAAGCTAAATAACGGACTGAACTATACTTTTGAAAGTACGAATTTTTTAGATAAAATTCTTCCTGCTCGTTTCTCGATTTTGGGAACCTTTCAAAAATATAGTTCAGTTTTTTGTTTTTTATTGTAAAAATATTTATGACTTACGATATAGAAGAATTAAAAAAGAATCATAATACTAACTATCTAGCTAGCGTTTTGGAGCGTTTAGAAAGAGAAGAGCGTGAAGTGCGCGAAATGCTAGATTCTGATGAGACTTTGCATGAATTAGCAAAAGAAGAATTAGCTAGAATTCAAAATGAAAGAGAGATAACCTTAAAACAAGTTGAAGATATTTTAGCGAAAGAACGCGAAGAAGAGGAATTTCCTAATGAAATAGTGCTCGAAGTTCGTGCAGGAGCAGGAGGAGATGAAGCAGCTCTCTTTGCTTGGGAATTAGCAAATGCTTATGAAAAATATTCTGAAATTAAAGGTTGGGATTGGAAGGTAAACTATGAATCTAAAAACGACGTCGGAGGATATAAAGAAGCTAGTTTTGAAATTCGTGGTAATGACGTTTATAAATTAATGCGTTATGAAACCGGAGTGCATAGAGTGCAACGCGTGCCAGCAACCGAGAAGAACGGACGTGTGCATACCTCGACTTGTTCTGTTGCGATTTTACCAATTCGTAAAAAAGTAACTTTTGAAGTTAATCCTGCTGATATTGAGATGGAATATTCTCGAGCTGGAGGTAAAGGAGGTCAAAACGTTAACAAAGTTGAAACAGCAGTTAGATTAATTCACGTACCTACAGGTATAGACGTCCGTTCGACAAATCAACGTTCTCAAGTCGCTAACCGTGAGAAGGCTATGCAAATTTTGCTTTCTAAATTGCAAGCCCTTAAAGAAGAAGAAGAAGCGAAAAAGTATTCCGGCGAAAGAAAAAATCAAATCGGTACAGGAGATCGAAGTGAAAAAATCCGAACTTATAATTTCCCTCAAGATAGACTTACTGATCATCGTATTAAAAAATCTTGGCATAATTTACCGAAAATAATGCTAGGAGAATTAGATCCGATTTTTGAATCTTTACTTTCAGGAGAAACCGGAGACGAAGACGAAGATTAATACTTGGTACTAAAATGCCAAGTGAATTAAATTATGAATCCCGTAGTAGATTTTCAAATCATTATTGGGATAATAGGTTCGAATAAAATACAAGTTTATTTTTATTATTAATTTTAATTACATTTTCAAATAAGGTTTTAAAACAATTTGAAAATTCACTAACGGGATGAATATAAAAAGAATTTTTCATTATTATTGGCAAGCAGTAAAGCAATATAAAATTGCAATTTTTTCAATTTTACTTTTAGGAACTAGCCGAATTTTGTTTTCTATGATTGCTGCTGGTTATATTTATAAAAATATTATTGATACTTTAAGTAATAATGTTTTTTCATTAGAACAAAAATATCAAATATCAGTTTTCTTATTAATTGCTATGGGTATATCTTTCGTAATTTCTCTTTCGTCTGCAAGATTGATTGATTTTATATTTTATAGGTTTCTGACTAGATCAATTAATAATATATATCAAATAAGTTTTAAAAAATTTATAAATCATTCTTATAATTTTTTTACAAATAACTTTGCTGGAAGTTTAGTAACTAAAATTAAAAGATTTACGCAATCTTTTGAAAATATTTCTGAGGCCATTATTAAAAGTTTTTGGGAAATTTTGATAGCTATTACTTTTGCTTTTTTATTTCTTTATTTGCAATCTAAAATACTAGCTTTTTATTTATTAATTTGGTGTGTTCTGTACATGCTCATGGTTTTGTTTTTTATTAAAAGTAAAGTAGATATAGATATAAAATGGGCAGCATCAGATTCTAAAGTCACAGGTTTTTTATCGGATTCTATTTCTAATGTTTTTAATATAAAAATATTTTCTGCATTTAAAAAAGAAAATCATTCTTTTAATTTATTTGTTGATGATTATTTAAAAAATTATACAAAATCTTATAAATATTATGTTATTAGAGCATCAATGCAAGCTGGTTTCATGGTTATATTTCATATATTTATTTTATATACTATGATTAATCTTTGGAATCAAGGATTGATTACTATTGGAGTTTTTGTTATGACTTATGTTTATATTTTAGGATTATTTGATAAGTTATGGGAATTATCCTCTTTACTCATAAGAGTAATGAAATCTATGACTGATGCTAAAGAAGCAGTAGATATCTTAGATAAACCGCTTGATATTTTAGATCCAGAAAACCCTGAAGAATTAAGCGGAGGTAGAGGAGAAATAGAATTTAAAAATGTAAATTTTGAATATGTTGAAGATAATCAAGTCTTTAGTAATTTGAATTTGAAAATCAAAGCAGGAGAGAAGGTTGGACTCGTAGGTCATTCTGGTTCTGGAAAATCTACTATTACTAAAATGCTACTGCGTTTTGTTGATGTTAAAGATGGAGAAATTTTAATCGACGGGCAAAATATAAAAAACGTAACTCAAGACGATTTAAGAAGTAAAATCTCATACGTGCCTCAAGAGCCCATCCTATTTCATCGTAGCATAGGAGAGAATATCGGTTATTCAAAAGAAAATGCAACAGCAGAAGAAATTATCGAAAGCGCCAAGAAAGCTCACGCTCACGAATTCATTTCAAAATTGCAAAACGGTTATGATACTCCCGTAGGGGAAAGAGGAATTAAGCTTTCCGGAGGAGAGCGTCAAAGAGTAGCGATAGCTCGCGCTATGCTCAAAGATTCACCTATCTTAGTCTTAGACGAAGCTACTTCCGCCCTCGATAGTATTTCTGAATCTTATATTAAACAAGCTTTGAATGTTTTGATGGAAAATAAAACCGCAATAGTTATTGCGCATAGACTTTCTACTATTTCTAAGATGGATAGAATTATCGTTTTAGATAAAGGGCAAATTGTTGAAGAAGGAACTCACGAAGAGTTAATCTCTAAAGACGGGTCTTATGCTAAGCTTTGGAATTACCAAACTGGTTTTCTGAATGAAGAATAAACCTAGACTTTTTGCTACTTATATGATTTAATTAGCGGAGATTAGCTATTTGAAATTTTTTTTCTAACCATTAAATTTATTCTAATGAAAGTAGTAGTTTTTTTAGTATCAATCTTAGCTTTATTTTCTTGTCGAGAAAATTTATCTAATAATAAATTAGGAATTATCTTTAAAGAAGATAGTGCTGTTCGCTTTATTGATAGTAACACAATAGCTATCAATAAAGAAAAAATTGAATTTACTTATACTAATAAGCATTATTTAGCTTTAAGTATGAATTTTTGCTCGAGTGAAGCAATCGTAAAATTAGTAAATTTAATATTGAAAGAATATTCTAAAGAATACACAATATTAAATTGGGAGATTGCTCGTAAAGGAGAACAGGGTGACGTAATAGGTATTTGGATTTATGTAAGTCCTAAGGATACTTTTTCTTTAAAATCCATAGAAGATGAAAATCTTCAAAAAGATTTTATAGAAATACAGCCAGGAAATTCTCTTTGTGGCACCTTAGGTATGACCACAGAAGAAGCTTTAAGTTTTGCAAATAAGTTTAATTACCCTTTAAGATATAATTCTTGGGGTCAATTAAATGTGATTCTCCAACCTGGAGAAAAATTTAAAAAAACTTGGCAACCAGATACTTTAAAATATTTGGTAAAAAAGAATTAATAAAAGATAGTTTTCTTATTTTGAGTTCAACAAGAACTCAGGCCTTAAGGGTTTGGTATCAGAAGTGATATCAAACCTTTTTTATTTGCTTTATTTCTACGTATGTGGCATACTTTGAGGGTAGTAGTTTATTCATAGGATTTGTTTTCGTGAGTGAAGTTTCTACTCCTGACCTATCGGATAGGCAGGCATTATAATTAGTTTTTGCCCGATTTTTAAAAAACGGGAGAAGTAATAGTATGGCTACAAAGCTATATGTAGGGGGTTTACCTTACTCAACAAATGACGAAGCTCTAAAAGAGTACTTCGCTCAAGCAGGTTCTGTAACATCTGCAGTTATTATAATGGACAAGATGTCTGGTCGTTCTAAAGGTTTCGGTTTCGTTGAAATGTCAAACGACGAGGAAGCACAAAATGCTGTCTCAATGTTCAACGATAAAGAATTCGAAGGACGCAGATTGACTGTTAATGAAGCTCGTCCTATGGAAGCTCGTCCTCCAAGAACTGGCGGTTTTAACCGTACTGGTGGAAGAAGAGAATACTAAATCTCTAAAATAAAAATCCCCTTATATAAGGGGATTTTTATTTGCTTAAAAGTATTATTTTTGATATATTCTATATAAGGACTCTGTCCTGTTATTTTTGTAGGTTTATTGAGTAAATAAATATTAGATTATGAGTGTGTAGTTCAGTGGTAGAACGCTGTCCTGATAAGACAGAGGTCGATGGTCCGATTCCATCCACACTCACCAGTGCTTAGGCACTTATTATGATAGAAAAACAAGATTGGTGGAAACCCGCAATATTTTTTTATACTAAAGTTACATCTTGGATTATAATACCGGTTTTGCTATCTTTATTTTTATCAAGAACTTTAAACATAAAAAATAATCAAATTTTGTTTTTTATATTGATTCTGATTAGTTTCTGTTTAACTTGTTATGGTATATATCGTGAAATAAAAATTTACAAAAACTCAATTGATAAAAAATAATATGGCAACCGAAAATAATTTACATACAACCGAAACCACAAATGAAACTGTAGAAAATACAGTTAATGAAATCCATGAAGAAACTAAACCAACTCATGAAGTTACTATTTTTGCTGAACCAGTTTTTCATATAGGTAACTTTACTGTTACTAATTCTTTACTCAATTCTTGGTTAACCGTATTTGTAGTTTTTATTTTGGCTTTAGCTATTCGTCTGAAAATCAAAAAGATACCTGGTAAATTGCAACATATCTTTGAAATATTTATTGAAGGCTCTTTGTCTTTGCTCGATCAAATCACTAATAATAGAGTAATTTCTAATAAAATTTTTCCATTTATTTTTACTGTATTCGTATTCATCTTGTTTAATAACTGGCTAGGAATTATGCCTTTTATTGGTTCTATGGGTTTTTATGCTCTTCATGAAGGTCATCAAGTATTTGTGCCTTTGTTTAGAGGAGGAACTGCAGATTTGAATACCACTCTTGCTTTAGGTATTATGTCTGTTGTTGGTTCAAACATATTCGGTATCATAATTTTAGGTGTCTGGAAAACTTTTAATAAATATGTTAGAATAGGAGCGCTTGTAGAAATTTTTACAAAAATCAAAAAAGATCCAAGCATTATAGTAGTTGCCCCTATTTCGTTCTTTGTTGGTTTAATAGAATTTATCGGCGAGATTGCTAAAATTGCATCACTTTCTTTCCGTTTATTCGGTAATATTTTTGCTGGAGAAGTTCTCTTATCATCTATGGCTGCTATTTTTGCTTTTGTTTTACCTACACCATTTCTTTTCTTAGAAGTTTTCGTAGGTTTTATTCAAGCTTTGATATTTAGTCTGCTTACTGCGGTTTACTTTACAATAGCTGCAGAAGACCACGATAATCATAATGAAGATCACGAGCACAGTCATAGCAAAGACCACAAAGAAGAAAATAGTTTAGCAGTTAGTTAGTTGGTTAGTTATAAGTTTAAACATATCTGAGTTAGTCATTCAGATAAAATATTAAAAATTAATTAAATCTAGTTTTACTAGATAAAAATAAAAATATGGAAGGAGTAGTAAATGAAGTTATAAATTTAGCACCACTTGCAAAAGCTTTAGCTATTGCATTACCAGCAATCGGAGCAGCTTTTGGTATCGGTATGATTGGTAGTAAAGCTATGGAATCTATCGGTAGAAATCCAGAAGCAGCAGGAAAAATCTTGGTACCTATGCTACTTGCATCAGCTTTCGTTGAAGCTTTGGCTATTTACGGTTTGGTTATTGCATTCTCAATTAAATAATAAAATTAAAAAATAATGGAAGCTTTAATTGAAACATTTCACATAGATATAAAATTAATGATTGCTCAAATCATTAATTTTATATTAGTGTTTTTGGCTATTTATTTACTTGCGGCAAAACCGCTTCGTAAAACAATAGAAGATAGAACTAAAGAAATCGAAGAAGGTTTACATAATAGTAAAAAGAATCGTGAAATTCTAGAAAATACAAAAAAAGAATACGATAGTATTGTACTTTCCGCTCGTAAAGAAGCAGAAGGAATATTGAAAACTACTCGTGAAGATGCAGAAAACAAAAAGCGTGAAATGCTAGAAGTTGCTAATAAAGAAGTCGCGACTTTAATAGAAAATGGCAAAAAAAGCTTAGAGCAAGAACGTGAAATAATAATGAAATCAGTTAAAAAAGAAATAGTTGATTTAGTTATTGCAACGTCTGAAAAAGTATTAGGAGAACAAGTAGATAATAAATACAAAGATAAAGTAGTAAAAGAATTAGGTAATTTATAATTATGGCAAATATTTCTTACAATGAAATAGCTCGGAGTATTTATGAAGCTTCTTTAAATAAAGAGGTTGATCAAAATACTTTCGCCAAAAACGTTATCAGTTTTTTAAACAGAAGAAAATTATTTTCAAAATCTAAAATTATATTAAAGCATTTAGACAAAATTCTAAATGAAGACAAGGGTTTGCTCGAAGTTCGTTTAATCACAGCATATCCTTTAATAGAAAAAGATAAAAAGTCTATAGCGAATGAACTCAAGAAAATTTATCAAAAAAACAGTGTAATTTTTGAAGAGAGAATCGATATGAGACTTATAGGAGGTTTTCGTTTAGAAATTGGTGAAGAAATTATAGATTTATCAATCTCAAATAAATTACAAAAGTTACAAAAATATTTAACAAAATAGTTATGAACAACACAATTATACAAAACTTAAAAAAAGAAATTGAAAATTTTTCTTTAAAATCAAAGATTGAAAAGGTAGGTCAAGTAACAGAAGTTTTTGACGGTATTGCTAAGGTTTCTGGTTTAGGAGATGTAAAATCTTCTGAAATGGTTACTTTTGCTGGAGGTGAAGTTGGAGTTGTTCTTAACTTGGAAGAAGATAGTGTTGGAGTAATTATTTTAGGTGACTTTTCTAAAATTAAAGAAGGGGATGAAGTAAAAGGAACTTCTCGTATTTTAGAAATTGGAGTATCAAATAATCAAATCGGGCGTGTTTTAAATGCACTAGGTAATCCTATTGATGGAAAAGGTGACATTCAAACAGAAAAGACTTACCCTATTGAACGTGTAGCTCCGGGAGTAGTAACTCGTCAAAGTGTTGATCAACCTTTGCAAACTGGTATTAAAGCTATCGACTCTCTTATCCCAGTAGGACGCGGACAACGTGAGCTTATCATTGGAGATAGACAAACAGGTAAAACCGCTATTGCTATCGATACTATTTTAAATCAAAAAGATCAAAATATAATTTGTGTTTATGTATCTATTGGTCAAAAAGATTCTAAATTACGTAAAATTGAAACTCGTCTTCGTGAAGGAGGTGCTATGGATTATACTATTATCGTATCCGCAGGGTCTTCTGAGCCAGCAGCGCTTTCTTATATTGCGCCTTACTCTGGGGTTGCGATTGCTGAATACTTTATGGATCAAGATAAAGATGTTTTGATAGTTTATGATGATCTTTCAAAGCACGCAGTAGCATATCGTGAGATTTCTCTTCTTCTTCGTCGTCCACCAGGCCGTGAAGCTTATCCTGGAGACGTTTTCTATTTGCACTCACGTTTACTCGAAAGAGCTTGTCGTCGTAATAAAGAATACGGAGGAGGAAGTATCACAGCACTCCCTATCATTGAAACTCAAGCAGGAGACCTATCAGCTTATATTCCTACTAACGTAATTTCTATTACTGACGGACAAATTTTCCTCGAAACTGATTTATTCTATAAAGGAGTTCGTCCTGCTGTAAACGTAGGATTCTCTGTATCACGTGTAGGAGGAAGTGCTCAAATTAAAGCTATGAAAAAAGTAGCAGGAACTTTGAAGCTTGACCTTGCGCAATATCGTGAACTTGAAGCTTTTGCTCAATTCGGTTCAGATCTAGACGACGCTACTAAACGTCAACTAGAAAGAGGCAAAAGAGCAGTAGAATTATTGAAACAACCTCAATATTCTCCTTTACTAACTGTAAACCAAGTTATTTTGCTTTACGCTTTAGTTAAAGGTTATTTGGATGATGTAGAAGTATCTGAAATTAAAAATTTCGAAAAAAGTTTACTTGAATATACAGAAAATAACGCTAAGACTTTTATTAAACAAGTTAACGAAAAGAAAATGTGGGAAGATGATGGCGAAGAAGAATTAAAGAAAGCCATTTTAGATTTCAAGCAAGGTTTTAATAAATAATATTTTTTATGGCGGGTACAAAAGAAATTAAAAGAAGAATAAAGTCGGTGAAGAGTACTAAGAAAATCACCAAAGCGATGGAGCTCGTAGCTGCAAGTAAAATGAAACGTGCTGTTTCTTCTACTTTGGCTTCGAGGCTTTATGCAAATTATTCTTGGGAGCTTTTAACTTCTTTTGTTTCTCAACTAGAAAATAGTACACACCCATTTCTAAATAAAAGAGAAGAAGTAAAAAATAAAATTTTATATATTTTGATTACTTCAAATCGTGGACTTTGCGGAGGTTATAATGCTCAAGTAATCAAAAAGATAATTGCAAATATCAAAAACAATAAAGACAATGTAGATGTAATTACTATTGGTAAAAAGGGTGATAATGCTATGCGTAGATTAGGTCTTAATGTTACAATGACGTTTTTAGATTTACCTGATAATTTAACATTACGTGATATCGATCCTCTCGCTTTATTTATAAAAGAAAAATTTAAAGATGCGACTTATGATGAAGTATACCTAGTATATACTAATTATGTTTCTGCTTTAACTCAAAAACCTGAAACTCGCAAACTCTTGCCAATCTCTAAAGAAGAATTAAAAGAATCTATAGAGAGTATTGGTGAGGAAAGAAGTAAAGAAAATTTAAACCAAGTAAATAAAAATGAATACTTATTCGAAGGAAATATAAATGAACTGACTGAAGAATTAGCAGAGAAATTAGTAAAGATGCAGATTTATCAAATGTTCTTAGAATCAAATGCTTCTGAACAATCCGCGAGAATGATGTCGATGAAAAATGCTGGAGATGCTGCTACTGAAATGATAGATGACCTTACTTTAGTATTTAACAAGGCTCGTCAAGCAAATATTACCAGAGAAATAAGTGAAATTAGTGCCGGTATGGCAAGTATTACTTAAAAATTTATAAATATTATTAATTATTAAAACATTATGAACAAAATAGGAAAAATCAAAAGAATAATCGGTCCAGTAGTCGACGTAGAGTTTGAAGGACATATGCCAGAAGTTTACAATGCACTTATCATCAAAAGAAAAGATGAAAAAGACTTAGTTCTTGAAGTAGAGCAACACGTAGGGGGAAACGTTGTACGTTCTATTGCTATGGATACTACTGACGGCCTTTCACGTGGAATGGAAGTTATCGATACTGGTAATCCAATTTCTGTACCAGTAGGTAAAGGTACACTCGGAAGAATCTTTAACGTGTTAGGTGAACCTATTGATGATACTGGTAATGTAAATACTCAAAAGTTTTCTCCTATTCATCGTGGTGCTCCAGAATACGTATCTCAATCAACTAAAGTTGAAATTTTGGAAACCGGTATTAAAGTTATTGACCTTATTTGTCCAGTGCTTAAAGGAGGTAAAGTTGGTCTTTTCGGAGGTGCGGGAGTTGGTAAGACTGTTGTGATTCAAGAGCTTATTCATAATATTGCATCTAATCATGGAGGATATTCTGTATTCGCTGGAGTAGGTGAACGTACTCGTGAAGGTAACGATCTATATCACGAAATGAAAGATTCTAAAGTTTTAGATAAAGTTGCGATGGTCTTCGGTCAAATGAATGAACCACCAGGTGCACGTCTTCGCGTAGCTCTTTCTGGACTTACTATGGCTGAGCATTTTCGTGACGCTGAAGGTAAAGACGTTTTGCTTTTCATTGATAATATTTTCCGTTTCACTCAAGCTGGATCTGAAGTATCTGCATTGCTCGGACGTATTCCTTCTGCTGTAGGTTATCAACCAACTCTAGCAACAGAAATGGGAAATTTACAAGAACGTATTACTTCAACTGAAAAAGGTTCTGTTACTTCTGTGCAAGCTGTTTATGTGCCTGCGGACGACCTTACTGACCCAGCTCCAGCTACTACTTTCTCTCACCTTGACTCTACTGTGGTTCTTAATCGTTCACTAACAGAGCTCGGTATTTATCCTGCAGTTGATCCTCTAGACTCTTCTTCAACAATTCTTGATCCAAATATCGTAGGTAAAGAACACTATGAAGTAGCTCGTGAAGTTCAAAGAATTTTGCAACGTTACAAAGATTTGCAAGACATCATTGCTATTTTGGGTATGGAAGAACTTTCTGAAGCTGATAAAGAACTCGTTGCGCGTGCACGTAAAATTCAAAAATTCCTTTCTCAACCTTTCTTCGTTGCAGAACAATTCACCGGTGCTCCTGGAGTTTATGTATCACTGAGCGATACAATCAGATCTTTCAAAGAAATTCTAGATGGTAAGCATGATGACAAACCAGAAGGTGCATTCTATATGAAAGGCTCAATCGATCAAGTTGTAGCTTAATAATTAATTTTAATACTTGATGTCAAAACAATTCAAATTAAAAATCATAACTCCTGAAAGATTAGTTCTAGAAGATATGGTAGATCAAGTTAGTATTCCTACGAAAGAAGGAGAAATTACAGTACTTGATTCTCATATACCTCTTATAGCCAGTCTTTCTAAAGGAGAAATTATAGCTAAATCTTTTAACGAAGATATTCCTTTTCTAGTAGTTGGAGGATTCGTTGAAGTTAAAAATAATGATCAAGGCGAAACAGAAGTAGCTATTTTAGCTGATTTTGCAGAACACGTTAGTGAAATTAACGAAGAAATAATAGCGAAAGCTTATACTAACTCTGAAATCTTGCGTCAAAAAATGGCTGATAAATCTCATGTTGATTTTGAACACTTTGAAACTGAACTAGAAAGATCTCTTTCTCGTATTAAAATCGCTGACAAGTGGAGAAATAAAAAATATCGTAGATAAAATGAGTAATTTCTATATCGTAGCTACTCCCATAGGGAATTTAGGAGATATAACTTTTCGAGCTATAGATGTTTTAAAATCTGTTGATTTGATTTTGTGTGAAGATACTCGCACTACTAAAAACCTTTTAGATAAATATAATATAAATGTCAAAACTATGAGCTACCATGCTCAGAGTAAACTATCTAAAGCAGACAAGATTTTTGAACTTCTAGAAGAAGGAAAAAACCTCGCTTTGGTTACTGATGCTGGAACCCCGACTATCTCTGATCCGGGGTCTTTGCTCGTATCTCAAATTAAAGAAAAGTTTGCTGAGCAAGTTAAAATCATACCTATTCCAGGGGCCAGCGCTTTAATCACAGCCTTATCTGCTTCAGGAGTAATATCACACGAATTTACTTTTTTAGGATTTTTACCTCATAAAAAGGGGAGAGAAACTTTATTTAAAGAGATTGCGAATTCTTCTCGGGCTTGTGTGTTTTATGAATCACCTCATAGAATTATGAAAACCTTAGAATCTTTAGAAAAATTTGCTCCAGACAAAAAAGTAACTATTGCAAGAGAATTAACAAAAATCTACGAGCAATTTATTTCTGGAAATCCTAAGGAATTGATTTTATATTTTGAAAATAATAAAGATAAAGTCAGGGGAGAATTTGTAGTTATGGTAGGGAATTAAAAAAGAGTATTCACAAATTTATGAATACTCTTTCGTTTTTTATTCTGCAAAACTTAGTCCCTTGCTTTGCAACAATTCTTCAATTTCAGCAAGAGATTTTTTACCAGCATTTCTCCACTTCAAAAAATCTGAGGGTGTTATTTTTGTTATGTCACCAAGGGTTTTGATTCCGCCGGCGTATAAACAATTATGTGCACGCACTTTAAGATCTAAATCTTCAATTGGTGTATTTAATAATTTTGCTGTTTCGATTTCTTTGATGTGAATTGGTTTCGGTTCATATATTTCCAATCTTTCTTTGAGAATTTTGTTTTCAATTTTAGCTTTCTGCAGGTCATTTACATATTCAACCAGTTTATCTGGCTCTATATGTAAAAAATTAGCTTTATCTAAAGATTGCATCCATGATTCAGTAAAATAAAGCTTTGAGATACTTCGACGAAATGATTTGTTGATGATTTGTTGAATTCTACTATGAGTTAAATCATTATGAATCTTTGAAATATTGTCTAAGTTTGCTCCGCTCAAATAAGCAAGAAAAATTTCTCTTTGCTGATCTGTTAAGTTTGCTACCTTTGCTACCTTTTCCAAAAATCCACTGAGTTCTAAGAAATATTTTAATCGTGCAACTTTTTCATATTCAAATGGAAAGTGTTTTAGTTTCATTGAAAGGTAAGAATCAATCTCAGATTTTCTAAAAAGTAATTCTGTTTTTAAAGAATTTTTTAGACGGTAATAATTCAATCCTTTGTTTTTGCAATATGACTCATTAATACGTCCAATAGGTAACTCAAGCATTTCGTGAGCTTCCTTGCTGGAGATAAATGGTTCGTTAAAATTTTTAACACCCATTTCTTTCGCTAAAGCTACTGCATCAATAGTGAAGTTTTCTTCATCTATTGCAATTTCAGGAATCCACCCGTTTTTTACATAAGACTTTACTGTTCTCATATCTTTCACAAGTAAAATATCTCTTACTTGTTCAAAAGTAAGTTTTTGGTTAAGCTCTTCGTTCATTTCTATTTAATTTTGAAGGTCAATTAATATTTTTGTTCATTTTTAATTTAACATGAAATATAATATTTGTCAATTTTTAAACCAAATCTGTAGGGTCTATAGAAATTTGAAAATCTTTAGGGAGGGAAGTTAGTTTATTATAAAAGTCTAAATTTTTATTAGTATTTTTATTTAAATACGGTTCTTGCCAGTTGTTTTTATCTAATTTCATTAATAAATTTAATACGTATTTATCTTTTTGATTTTTAATATAACCACTAAAAATAATAGGATTATATTCACTAAAATTATGATTTAAACTTTCTTTAATTTCTAGAATATTTTCTTTAGTATCTATTAAATTAATTTTAATAAATCTTTTATAAGGAGGATAATCTAATTCTTTTCGGATTTTTAATTCTTCTCTAACGAAGTTTAGCAAATTACCAGTATTAATTTCACTTAAGATTTCATTATCAGGGTTTTTAGTTTCAATGATTAATTTACTTTGACTTTTTTCTAAAATATTTAAAATAATACTAATTATTTTCTCACTAATTTTATAATTCGGTATCGTAAATAAAGTGTCAAAAGAAGCGATAATAGAAAGATCTAAATTTTTAGAAAGGTAAGGTAAAGCCATCTCAGTCCCTATTAAAATATTTTTATTTGACTCATTAAATTCTTTGACGATATTTATAGCTTGCTTGTTAGTTTTTACGTTCTCTTTATCTAAGATGAGAGTTTGATTTTCGTCTATATATTCCTTTAATTCTTCGAGAATTGTTCTAGTACCTATTCCTAAAGGAACGAGATCCCAACTACCACAATTCGGGCAAGTCATCAATGGATTTTTCTCAGTTTTACATTTATTGCAAGCAAAAATTCTTTTCTTTGTTTTACTTGATTCGTATAAAACTAAAGGCATTTTACAAGTATCGCAATTTATCTCTTCACTGCAATTTCGACATATTGTATAAGTAGCGAGTCCTTTTCGGAGCGAGAAAATAAAAACCTTCTGATTTTTATTTATCTTATTTTTTATTTCTTCGATAGTTGTATCATTAAAAATCTTGAATTTATTATTTTCTATTTTCTTCCTTTCTTTGATTTCTATTTCTATTGATTCGTCTATCCGATAAGAGAGGTTTTTAACTTCACCGATATGCTCAAAATCTTTTTTGGCAATAGTCTCAAAACGCAAAATATTACTCGCGAGGATTAGTTTAATATTTTCAAATAAAGCATAAGTCTCAATAAAAACTCTCAAATCTAAAAATGGTTTAAAGAAAGTATTATAACTAGGAGAATTTTCTTTCTCTAAAATTATAGTATCTAAATCAGTCCTAGGTAAAACTAAATAAGGGGGAGTAGTGATGATTAAAATTGGGTGAGTTTCGTTACCTATTTTTTTAATTCTATCTAAAAGCTTTTTATTACTAAGCGAACTATAAAGAGAAATCACAAAGTCTTCTATGCCTTTTTTAAGTTTCTCTTCAAATTCTAAAACTTCGTTTTCGGTAGGTAGTACTATAACTATAGATTTTTTGTTTGCAAAGTTTGAACGAATGAGAGTCTTATAGTAATCTATCCTTTCTTCAAGTCTTGCTTGGAAAAGTAATTTTTCGGATTTAACGCTATCAATTTTATTTTTGGTATTTTGAATATTGTAAATTTTTGCAATTTCGTCGTAGTTTTCTTTTATGATATTTGGAATTAAATAAGAAGCGAGCATGCTTTTATTTATTAAAAAGTATTCACTAGTTTTTAGTATAGCTTCGATATAAGAATCTTTAAAAATTGAAACTTCTTTTGTTTCTTCAATTTTTTTCATTGTGAAGTCGAGTTTTTTAACTTCACCTTTTACACTACTGGCATTTTTTGTATCAACGACTAAAGCGAGAGTATTTTGATTTCTTAATTTAACTCTGACTATACTACCGACTTTAATATTAGAAACAGAAAAATACGAAAGTTCTTCGCGGAAAGGGGTCTTTTTAAGCGGTATGACTGTCAAAATATTCATGGTTCTATTGTATCACCATGACCCTGAGTTTGCCGAATGGGTCATGTTTTTATTCTAACATAATTGTGCTATATTAGGTTTATGAGCATTTTTTCAAAGAAATTAGGAATAGACTTAGGAACGGCAAATACTTTGGTTTTTGTGCCTGGGAAAGGTATCGTTTTAAACGAACCTACTGTGGTTTCAGTTTCTCTAGAAAACAACAAAATCCTCGCAATCGGTAAAGATGCAAAAAGTATGATAGGTAAAACCCCTGATGAAATCCGGACTTATTGCCCTATGAAAGACGGAGTTATAGCTGATTATAAAGTTACTGAAGCTATGCTAAGGTATTTTATTGGTAAGTCTTTAGGTAAATGGAATCTCGTAAAGCCAGACGTTATGGTATCTGTACCGGCTGGAGTTACTTCGACTGAACGTCGAGCCGTAGTAGAAGCGACTCTTAAAGCCGGAGCTAAGAACGCTTATGTGGTGAAAGAGCCTATCTTGGCTGCTATTGGAGCGGGAATACCGATTCACGAATCTATGGGTCATATGGTTGTAGATATTGGAGGAGGAACTACTGACGTAGCGGTTATTTCTCTCGGTGGAATAGTTTCTTGTACTTCGGTAAAATGCGCCGGAAATAAAATCGATCAAGCGATAGCCGACTATATCAAGAAAACTTTTAACCTTGCAATAGGAGATAAAACTGCAGAAGAAGTTAAGATCAAAATCGGCGCTGCGATTCCTCTCGAAGAAGAATTAAAAGTTACTATCAAGGGTCGCGACTATATTCAAGGTTTACCTAAAACTGCGCAAGTTTCAACTAATGAAATCGTTAAAGCTATCGACGGTGAATTAAAGCAAATCGTTAAAGCTATCAAAGACGTTTTACAAGAAATTCCTCCTGAACTAGCTTCAGATATAATAGATAATGGTATCATCATGACCGGAGGATCTTCATTACTTCGTAATTTAGCGGATTTAGTTTATCGTAAAACCGGAGTGAAAGCTACCGTGGCTGAAGATGCCTTATACTGCGTAGCAAAAGGCACAGGTATAGCACTTACTCATTTAGACGTCTACAAAAAAGCAATTATAAGTAAAAAGTAATTATGCTAAGTCATATTAATAAAAATAATCTCCATCACGCTTATTTACTCGAAGGGGGAGAAGAAATTATCCCTAAACTTTTTTTATATTTAGAAAATGAATTGAATTTTCATTTAAACGGAAACCCAGATTTATATTTTAAAAAGTACGACACTTTTAAAATTGAAGATGCTCGGGTTTTAAACCAAATAAAAGACGAAAAGTCTCTTAGCGGTAAAGAAAAAATAATCATAATCAAAACTAATTCATTCTTAAGAGAAGCTCAAAATGCATTATTAAAAATGTTCGAAGAGCCGATAGAAAATACTTATTTCTTTATTATTGTTCGTGATAAAAATACTTTACTTTCAACCTTTTTATCTCGTTTTTATTTTATTCCGAATAGCACTAAAGTTTTAAACTTTGAGAGGGAAGTTATTAAATTTCTAAAAATGAATTTAAAAGAAAGAATAGATTTTATTAAAGACTTTACAGCAAAAGAAGATGAGGATGAAGAGAACTACGTAGCCCCGAGGCATAAAGCTTTAGAATTTTTAGATACCTTAGAGTCAAAGCTCAGTGAATCTAAAAATAAAAATCCAAAAACTCTTGAGCAGATTTTCACTACTCGCTCTTTCCTTCGCGACCACTCAAGCTCGGCTAAAACTTTACTTGAAGCTTTAGCCTTAAACATATAGAATATAAATATGTCTTATCGATCCGAAACTAAAAATTGTCAGAACTGTAAAAATGATTTTACTATCGAGTCAGACGATTTTTCTTTTTATGAAAAAATGAAAGTTCCAGCACCTACTTGGTGCCCAGAATGTAGATTTCAAAGACGTCTTTCTTTTATGAATATTTTTTCTTTATATAAAAGTAATTGTTCAAAATGTAAAGAATCTATAATATCAATGTTTCATAAAGGTAAAGATTTAATTGTCTATTGTCCAAAATGCTGGTGGGCGGACGATTGGGATGGAACCGAATACTCTATAGAATATGATCCAAACCGCACCTTTTTTGAACAATGGTTTGAATTAAAACAAAAGACTCCTCACATGGCTTTAGATACATTATATTCTTCCTTAGTTAATACTAATTACACAAATTATTCTTCTTACCTAAAAAATTCTTATTCTTTGTTTTTTGCTGATTATGCAGAAAATTCGCTTTATTCTCAATTTTTAAACACAATGAAAGATACTTCTGATTGTTTAAGAATTAGGGAATCTGAATTATGTTATGATTCTGTAGGTCTTTATAAATGTTTTGGTTGTATTGGATCTTTAGAATGTAATAATTCAGTAAATATGATTTTCTCTAAAAATTGCTCTAACTGTAATGATTGTTTCGGTTGCATGAATTTAAAAAGTAAATCATATTGTATTTTTAATAAACAATATTCTAAAGAAGAATACTTGGAATTTATGCAGAATATTAATTTAGAAAATTATGATAACTATCAGAAATATAAAGAGCAGAGTAAGATATTCTGGCTTACTCAACCTAATCGTAGTTTTTATGGAAATAGTTTAAATATTAATGTTTCGGGTGACTACACCTATGAATCAAAAAATACTAAAAATTCTTATCTAGTAACTTCAGCTGAGGATTCAAAATTTATACAGATGATATCTGTTCCTAAAACAAAAGATGCTTACGATTATACTTGCTGGGGAGGGAATTCAGAAAAAATTTACGAAACTTTAATAGCAGGACATGGCGCGTCTAATATACGATTTTCTATAGCTGCTTATCCTGATGTTTTAAATATTGAATACGGTTATTATAATGCTACATGTAAAAATACTTTTGGTTCTGTTAATTTAAAAAGAAAAAATTATTGTATTCTCAATAAAGAATATTCAAAGGAAGATTACGAGATTCTAAGAGAAAGAATTATTAATGATATGAATAATAACCCATATGTTGATAAAAGAGGACGAGTCTATAAATATGGTGAATTTTTTCCAGTAGAATTCTCTTCTTTTGGTTACAAAGAAACTTTTGCAACTCAATATTTTAATTTATCAGATAAAGATATTGAATTTTTCGGTTTTAATGATTTCGAAGGTTCTAATAATGAATACCAACATGACATGCTCTCTTCAGAGTTACCTAATTCATTGTTTGATTTTGAAAATTTGTTTAGTAAAGTTATTAAATGTGATTGTGGTAAATGTTATAAAATAATTGAGCAAGAATATCAGATTTTAAAAAAATTAAAATTACCAATTCCTAGACAGTGTCCTGATTGTCGGAAGGGCGAAAGGTTTGCTTTAGTTTTACCACCAAAAACTTTTGAAAGAAGTTGTTCTAAATGTAATTCTTTAATCTTAACAGCTTATGATTCTAGTAGACCAGAAATAGTCTATTGTGAAAAATGTTATCAGCAGGAAGTTTATTAAAAAGTTATTTTTATGCTAAAATAGAGGATATGTCATACAATTTCACAAATTTTAAATTAGAAGTTAAAAAGGCCGAAGAGTTTTTGAGTAAAATTTATCGTGAGCTTAATATCGGACGGGCGAGCCCTATGGTACTCGATAGTATTATGATTGAAGCTTATGGAGATACTCAACCGCTTAAGAACGTAGCTTCTATTAACGTAGAAGATCCGAAGACTTTGCGTATCGCTCCTTGGGATAAAACTCATATTAAAAATATTGAGAAAGCTATAATGCTTGCTGATTTAGGTTTATCTACTGCTGTTGATGATTCTGGAATGAGAGTAATTTTCCCGCAACTCACTACTGAGAATAGACAAAAGTTAGTAAAAATTCTAAAAGAGAAACTAGAAGATGCGCGCATTACTGTACGTCAAATTAGGCAAGACGCTATGAATGATATTGAAAATAGTGAAATGACAGAAGACGAAGTGAAGAGATCAAAAGACGAATTACAAAAAATAGTCGATGAAGTAAATAAAAATCTAGAAGAATCTTTCAAAAAGAAAGAATCTGAAGTGATGAACTAATATGAATATTTTACTTTTCTTTATTGTTTTATTAGTTGTAGTTTTAGTTCACGAAGCTGGGCATTTCTTCGTAGCAAAATTTTTCAAAATTCGAGTAGATGAGTTCGGTTTCGGTTTTCCTCCGAAAGCTGTGACGCTCTTTAAAAAAGGAGAGACTGAATATACTCTAAACTGGTTACCGATTGGAGGTTTCGTTAAAATTTACGGAGAAAATCCTGATGAAGAAAATACTAACGGACCTGATGCTAGTCGTAGCTTTGTGAATAAACCTCGCTGGCAACAAGCTTTAGTCCTATTTGCTGGAGTATTTATGAATTTTATTTTAGCTTGGGTTTTATTTTCTATTGGATTTATGAGCGGATTACCTACTTCAGCCGGAGCCGAACCTAAAGGTTATCAAATTCAAGATAAAAACTTAGTAGTTGTTTCGGTATTGCCTGGATCACCAGCCGAGCAAGGTGGTTTAGCAACTGGAGATAAAATTAAAAAGGTAGAGAACGTAGATCAATTCCAAAACGTAAGAGTTTTAGAAGAAATTACTCCTGAAAATTTTCGTAACTTTGTTCTTGCTTCTAAAGATAAAACTTTAAATATTTTTTATACGAGAGGTAAAGATGAAGAATTAAAAACTACCACTATTAATCCAAAATTAAATTCTGATAATAAAGTTGCCATTGGTATTGCTATGGATACTATTGGGACTTTAAAATTACCTTTCTTTGTTTCTTTGTCTGAAGGAATGAAATTAACCTTATTCCAAACTAAAACTACTGCTGTAGGACTTTATAATTTATTGAAAGATAGCGTCTTAGGTCGCGCAGATTTGTCGTCTGTTTCTGGTCCTGTAGGTATGACTAAAATTATCGGGGATGCTTATGATTTCGGATTTATATATTTGCTTTCTTTTACGGCTTTGATTTCAGTAAACTTGGCGATAATAAACCTCGTACCTTTTCCTGCACTCGATGGAGGAAGACTTCTTTTCTTGTTAATAGAAAAAATTAAAGGCTCTCGATTGAATCGCAATTTTGCAAATACTGCAAATATGGTAGGTTTCTTCTTATTAATATTCTTTATGTTAGTGATAACTTATCACGATATAGTAAAGTTGTTTTAATAAATAAAAAACCCTCTATGTATAGAGGGTTTTTTATTATATTTTATTTATTTTAAATCCATCTTCAGTATCTTTGACCTCGTAACCGAGAGAAGCTATTTGATTTCGGATTTCATCGGATTTAGCATAATCTTTATTTGATTTTGCAATTTGTCTTTCTTTAGCAAGTTTGATTATTTCACTCGGAATTTCATCTGCTACTACATTTTCAAAATCTAAACCTAGAACTTTATCAAAATCTAAAATAGTAGCTTTTTTGTCAGCGTTACTAACATTCGGATCTTTAACTAAATCCCAAAGCAAAGATAAAGCCATAGGAGTATTTAAATCGTCAGAAATACGTTCTTTAAAGATTTTTAGATAATTTGAGTCTGGAGTTCCAATCTCATCCCCAAGCTCTAAATAAAGCCGATAAAGGCGTTTTAGGGCTATTTGGGAAGCTTCTAAGGCTTCCCAGACGAAGTTTACTCTAGTTCTATAAATAGCCATAAGTAACCAGAACCGGTAGGCGATAGGGTCAATCCCTTTCTCTATTAAATCTTGAAGTACGTAAAAGTTTCCTTCGCTTTTAGACATCTTTTTATTATCAACTAAAACCCATTCATTATGCATCCAATACTTTACAAATTGTTCTCCAGTATAAGATTCAGATTGAGCTATTTCGTTTTCATGATGCGGAAAAATATTATCAACTCCACCAGTATGAATATCGAGCGAGTTACCTAAATTTGCAATACTCATAGCCGAGCATTCGATATGCCAACCTGGGCGACCCTTGCCTAAACTTGTTTCCCAAAAAACTTCCCCGTCACTTTCATCATAAGCTTTCCAAAGTGCAAAGTCTTGAACGTTTTCTTTATCGTATTCATCAGTCTTGATACGTCCGCTCGCATTTTCTTTTTGTTCATCGAGAATTAAGTTTGAAAGTTTTCCGTAATTTGAGAATTTTTTGATATCAAAATAAATAGATCCGTCGGTGCTTTTGTATGCATAACCTTTATCAATTAAACTTTCAATAATCTCTACCATTTTATTGATATAGTTAGTAGCTTTAGTAAAAGTTGTTGGAGGAATTACGTTTAATTTTGCTAAATCTTTTGTAAATTCAAGCGTATAAAATTCAGTAAATTCTTTTAGACTTTTACCAGCTTTTTGCGAATCACGAATAGTCTTATCATCTATATCAGTGATATTCATAATATGTTTAACTTCGTAGCCGAGATAGGTGAGAGTGCGTTTTAAAGTATCAGCAAATATATAAGAACGATAATTTCCAATATGAGGATAATTGTAAACTGTTGGTCCACAAGAATAAAAAGAAACCTTACCGTCTTCGTTAGGTATGAATTCTTCTTTTGCTTTAGTTAAGGTATTATAAAACTTAATCATTTTATTTATCTTCTGATGTTGGTTTGAATTCGTGATTATAAATAGAAATTAAAGAATAAAGCAAACTAACAGTCAGCGGACCCATCAAAAATCCAATTGGTCCAAGCAAAACTAATCCTCCTAATACAGAGAAAAGAACCATGATTTGGGGAATATTAATCTTTGAAGAAATGATAATTGGATTTAATAAATTATCTACCCAACCTACAATCATAAAAGCCCAAATTGCCATACCAATACCTCCAGGAGTATTACCAGTCGCAAAAAGGAAAATCGTAGCAGGAACTGAAACTAGCGCAGTTCCGACTGTAGGTATTAGAGATCCAATCGCAGCAATAACTCCCCAAAGTGCAGAATTTGGAACTCCGAAAAATGCCATACCGAAGCCCATAAGTAAACCTTGAATTATAGCAATTAAAAGATATCCTTTGATTATTCCGTTAATAGATAGAGAAAGTTTGTTTAATATTTTTTCATCGTCTTCGTTGCGAAGAGGACTTAGCATAACGAGAGCTTTTCTCCAGCGTCGGCCATCTTTCAAGAAGAAGAAAAGTGAAACTATTACCAAGAAAAATGAGAATAAAGTAGTAAGAGTAGAAGTAAAAATCTTCGCTACGTTACGAGATATAAAAGTCGCTAATTCTCCAACTTTATCATTGATGCTAAAAGCGAAATCTTGAGGCACGTATTGGTTTATTGCGTTCTCTATGTTGTGAAAATATACAGTAGCTCCGCCTGTAGAACTAATAGTCTCGTATAAGTTTTTAGATTGATCAAAAACTAAAACCCCAATCCCAAATACCGGTCCGCAGATAAGTATGATAAATAGAAATACAGTTGCGAAAGCCGACAAAGCATCAGGAATTTTCTTGCTCTGTAAATATTTATAAATAGGGTATAAAACTACGGCAAAAGACGCACTAATAACTAAAAGAGGTAAAAACGGTTTAAATATAAGAAAAGTAAAAGCTAAGGTTCCTAATAATAAACTAAAGAAGAAATATCTTTCTACGATTTTTGTTTGCATTGCTTTATTATAACATTTACCCTTAAATTTAAGCAAAATATGTCATGCAAAAAGACGGGGCTTGCCCGAGCACTCATACATGAGTGCTCGGGCTTGCAATTTTACAAAATATCGTGTAATATGGTATTTATGGAATTTGCAGTAATAAAAACAGGTGGTAAACAATACAAGGTCTCTAAAGACGCGGTAGTTACTATTGAGAAAATCAAGGGTGAATACAAGAAAGGGGACAAGGTTGTTTTTGATAAAGTTTTACTAGTAGATAATGGTAAAGATACTACTTTAGGAACTCCTTTTATTGAAGGAGCAAAAGTAGAAGGCGAAATCACAGTTATAGGCAGAGCAAAGAAAGTTCTT
The DNA here is from genome assembly GCA_018062065.1 of Minisyncoccota bacterium. Classification (GTDB taxonomy): domain Bacteria; phylum Patescibacteriota; class Minisyncoccia; order Phycocordibacterales; family UBA9973; genus UBA9973. Next base: position 33,445 of record JAGOSX010000005.1, read on the forward strand.
GTTATGAAATATAAGCAAAAATCTCGCTATCTAAAGAGAAACGGTCACCGTCAACCTTACTTTAAAGTTAAAATAACTTCTATAAAATAAAAAATCCCCGAAAGGGGCTTTTTTATTTTCTATTTTTTAGGGCGTTTTTGAGAGTTTCGTTATCTGAATATTCGAGTTCAGTTCCGGTAGATAGTCCTCGGCCAAGAGAGGAAATACTAACATTATTTTTTTCACAAATATCTTTGAGTTCGTTGCGAATATAAAAGTCCGTATGGTCTCCAGTAGATGAAATAGAAAAGGCTAGAATAATTTCTTTAAGATTAGTTTCTTTATTTATTTTATTTATTAATTCTTTCATTCGTACAAACTTTAAGGTGTCTTTTTCAACTATAGGTACTAATCCTCCTAAAACAAAGTATTTTCCATTATAAGTCCGACTTTTTAAAATACTTTCTAAATCAGAATCTTTCTCAACTACAAGCAGCGTAGAAGAATCCGTATTCGGATTTTCACAAATATTGCAAAGATGATTATTTTCTTTTTTATTATTCAAGAAAAAGCGAAAGCAATCATTGCATCTTGTAATATCTTTTTTAAGTTCTAAAATCATTTTAGCTAAATTTTCACTATAATTAGAATTTTTAGCCATAAGAAAATATACGAAACGCCTTGCTTGGCGTTCGCCTATACCTGGAAATTCTTTAAATATTTCAGTCAATTTATCTATAATATCCATATTAAAAATCATCTAAACTTCCTTCAGTTTTACGAGGAGCAAAATCTGAAAGACTACTTTTTTCTAAATTAAGGAAGCTTGTAGTTTTACCGTCAAAGTAAAGTTCGACTTTTCCAGTAGGACCGTTACGATGCTTTTCGATTAAGATTTCTGCGATATTAGTTTGTTCGCTTTCGTCTTTACCTTTATCTTCACGATGAATAAACATAACAACGTCGGCATCTTGCTCGATAGATCCTGAATCACGCAAATCTGATAAACGAGGTTTACCTCCACGACTCTCAACAGCACGAGAAAGCTGAGAAAGAGCTAGTACTGGTACATCTAGTTCTTTAGCTAAGCTTTTTAGAGAACGAGAAATTTCAGTAACTTGGTTTACCATAGAATCGTAATTCTTGCTCGTAGTCATCAGTTGCAAGTAATCGACTACTATCATATCGAGACCTTTTTCGGCTTTTATACGACGAGCAGTAGCTTTCATTCGTACAATAGAATTTCCAGGTTGATCATCAATATAAATTTTTGCTTTAGAAAGTTTATCTAAAGAATCACGTAGTTGAGAAAAATCTTTATCTCCGTTTAATCTTCCTGTACGTAAATTCCAAGCATTAACTCGAGACTCTGCTGAGAGCATACGATCTACTAGTTGTTGAGAGGACATTTCAAGAGAAAAAATAAGCACTGATTTATTGTGAACTGTAGCAGACATACGAGCCATATCAAGAGCTAATGTTGTCTTACCGACAGAAGGACGAGCTGCGAGTATTATTAAGTCTGAAGGTTGAAGTCCAGAGAGCATATTATCAAGCTCAGTAAATCCAGTAGGAATACCTCGGAGTAAACCTTTGTTCTCGTGAAGTTTTTCTAGTCTTTCATAAGCGAGAGGTAGGGCTTCTTTAAGACTTGTGAATTTTTGATTTTTTGGACTAGATACAACTGAGAAAATTTTCTTTTCTGCCATATCTAAAATATCATCCATATGTTCATCTCCTTCAGCAAAAGCCATTTCGGAAATTGTATCTGAAGCTTCAATTAGAGAACGAAGTACGAATTTTTTCTGAACTATATTTGCATAGTATTTGATATTAGAAGAAGAAGGAACAGTATTTACTAATTCAGCCAAGTATTGATTACCCCCGATATTATCTAAAATCTTTTTCTCAGCGAGTTTACTAGATAGAGAAAGCATATCGATCGGTTCGTTTTTTAAGAAAAGCTCGAGCATGCTTTCGAATATTTTTCTGTGTTTATCGACGTAGAAAGAATCTCCATTAATAATATCTTCTATTTCTGCGAGACTATCTTTACGAAGTAATATTGAACCCAAAACAGCTTTTTCTGAATCTATATGTTGAGGTGGAAGTCTTAAACCAGGGTTATTTTTTTTATTTTGATCTTTCTGCATTAACTCTATTTTCTAGTAATTAGAATAAATAGTCAAACTGACATAAAGCATAAATATGTGGTAAAAATGGGGATAAATTAATAAGTTAAAAGCTAACCTGATTTATAAAGTAAAAAGTAGCAAATCATGATAATTATGATAAAATACATATATGTCAAAAAAGATATTATTAAGCGGTATACAGCCTTCAGGGCGACCTCATATTGGAAACTATTTTGGAGCTATGAAGCAATTCGTAGATTTGCAAGATGATTACGAAAGCTATATTTTTATAGCTGATTATCATGCACTTCATGCTCTCCGTGATCCAAAAATGATGAATGAAAATATCAAGAATGTTTTGCTTGATTATTTAGCTATTGGACTTGACCCGAAGAAAGTTACTATTTATAAGCAATCTGATATTGGTGAGCATACTGAACTAGCTTGGATTTTTGATACTTTAGTAACTATGCCTTATCTTATGCGAGCTCACGCTTTCAAAGACGCCGAAGCTAAGAATAAAGAAATTTCAGTTGGAACTTTTAATTATCCAGTACTTCAATCTGCAGATATTTTGATGTATGATGCAGATGTTGTTCCGGTGGGTCAAGATCAAAAGCAACATATAGAAATCGCTCGCGATATAGCTTTAAAGTTCAATAATCAATATGGAGAAACTTTCAAACTTCCAGAATCCTTGATTTTAGAAAGTGTCTCTATTGTACCGGGAACTGATGGACAAAAAATGAGTAAAAGTTATGGAAATATAATTCCACTTTTTGCGACTAAAGATGAAGTTAAAAAAGCAGTTATGAGTATTGTTACTGATTCGGGAGAAGGAATTCCAGAGAACGTTTATAATATTCATAAGTTACTTCGAAACGAAGAAGAATTAAAATCTCTTTATGAAGAGAAAAAAGGTAAATACAAAGACTTAAAAGAAGCATTGCTCGAAGATATAGAAAAACTTTTAGAACCTATGCGCGAGAAAAGAGCGTATTGGGAAGAACATATGGACGAAGCATTAGAAATTCTAAAATCTGGCGGAGAAAAAATGAAACAAAAAGCTTCACAAAAAATGCAAATTGTTCGAGAAAAATTAGGAGTTAAGGTTTATTAACTTAAAAAATAATTATGAAAGATAGAATATATATTAAAGATTTAAATACAAAAATAGGTGAAGAAGTAATCATTGCTGGATGGGTGAACGTGCGTCGTGATCAAGGCAAGATGGTGTTTTTTGATATGAGAGATATGAGTGGAATTGTGCAGTGTGTGACTTTGCCGGGAAGTGAAGATATCGAAAAAGCAAAAGAAATTCGCCCAGAATGGGTTTTAAAAATTACTGGTAAAGTAAACGCTCGCCCTGAAAGAAATATTAAAGTCGGAGTTTTAAATGGGGAACTAGAGCTTGAAGTTTTAAAAATTGAAGTTTTATCTCGGGCACACACTTTGCCTTTCGATATGTCTTTAGACGGATATAATCTTGAGTTAACTACTGAGTTAGATAATCGTTCTTTAGTCTTAAGACAACCTAAAGTTCAAGCAGTTTTCAAAGTACAAGAGACAATCATAGATTCTTTTAGAGAATTTATGAAAAAAAATAATTTCTTTGAATTTCAAGCTCCAGCAATAACTCCAGCAACAGCTGAAGGAGGAGCAGAAGTATTCGAAGTAAATTATTTCGATAAAAAAGCTTATCTTTCTCAATCACCTCAACTCTATAAGCAAATAGTTATGTCCGCTTTTGAGAGATGTTTTTCTGTGAATAAAGTTTTCCGTGCTGAGCCTTCTTCTACAACTCGTCACTTGACTGAAATCGTTTCTTTGGATGCGGAGATGGCTTTTATCGAGTCTTGGACTGATGTGCGCGATATGGCAGAAGAAACTGTAAGATTTATTTTAAATAAAGTAAATGAAAAGCATCAAAATGAACTTAAAATTTTAGGAGCTACTATTCCAAGTATGATAGATAAAACTCCGACTTTGTCTCTCGCTGAAGTGCAACAAAAGATTTTTGAAAAAACCGGACGTGATGTTCGTGGAGATAAAGATACTAATCCAGAAGACGAAAGGGTAATTTGTGAAATTATAAAAGAAGAAACTGGATCTGATTTCGTATTTATTTATGGATACCCAACTCGCAAGAAACCTTTCTATGTTTATCCAAACCCAGAAAATCCTGAATTTAACGAAGGAATGGATCTTATTTGTAGGGGAGTCGAATGGCTATCAGGAGGACGTAGAATTAACGAATATGATCAATTGATGGAGCATGTGAAGATCTGGAATATGAATCCTGATAAAGTGAAAATGTTTTTAGAAGCTTTCAAATACGGAGTTCCACCTGAAGGAGGATTTGCTTTTGGAGCAGAAAGAATTACTATGCAATTATTAGGACTTAAAAATATTCGTGAAGCTTCTATGTTTCCGAGAGATATGAACCGTATTGATGAACGACTTAATGAAGATGGTTACTAATGTTGAAATTACTTTTAAAGGTAAAGTAATTCACGGAGATAATTACGGTAGTAAGATTGGTTTTCCGACTATTAATATAGATCGTAGGAATTTTAATTCTTTAAAAAGAGAAATTAAATTCGGTATTTATAAAGGTGAAGTAATACTAAATAATAAAATTTACAAAGCAGGTATAATCATAGGCCCAGCAGATAAGAAAGGTTTACCTAAACTTGAAGCACATTTATTGAATTATAAAGGTAATGCTTATGGAAAAATAGTAGTATTTAAATTAGAAAAATTTTTGCGTAAATATAAGGTTTTTAAAACAGAACAAGAATTAATTAATCAAATCAACCAAGACATAAAATTATGCAAATAACTAAAAAGAATTTTGGACCACTTTTAATTATTACTGCTGCACTACTTTGGGCCCTCGACGGAGTTATTCGTAGATATTTATATTCTTTGCCTCCAGTTACGATAATATTCTTTGAGCATTTAATCGGAACTATTTTACTGTTTCCATTTTTTGCCAGAACTATATTTAAGGTTAAATTCTCTAAAAGGGAATGGTTTCTACTTATCTTAGTTTCTATTTTAAGTGGACTTTTAGGGACTTTGTTTTTTACTACAGCGTTATTAAAGGTAAATTTTATATCTTTCTCAGTCGTATTTTTATTGCAAAAACTTCAACCAATTTTCGCCATTCTTTCAGCTAGAATATTCTTGAAAGAAAAATTCAAGAAAGGATATTTACCTTTTGCTTTGCTTGCATTAATTTCAGCTTATTTTGTAACTTTTTCAAACGGTATAGTTAACTTAAATACAGGTGAGGGGACAGTTGTTGCTGCTTTATTTGCTCTTGGGGCTGCAGTTTTCTGGGGTACTTCGACTACTTTCTCCAAAATGCTATTAACAGATATCCGTCCTGAAGTAAGTACTTTTTATAGATTTTTAATTACTACTATATTGTCTTTTATATTAATATTTATTTTAGGTAAGAGTAGTTCGATTGATGATGTAACTTTGAATCAATATGGATTTTTGAGCCTTATTGCTGTGTCTACGGGTATGGTAGCGTTGCTTATTTATTATCGAGGGTTAAAGAGGACCCCAGTTCATGTTGCGACGATTTTAGAGCTAGTTTTTCCTCTTGTTGCTATAATAATAGATATGAAGTTATATGGTAATGTATTATCTATAACTCAATGGATTGCCGGAATAGTTTTGATTTTTTCAGTTTATAAAATTAGTAAATTAAAAGAATAAAATATTATGGATTTAGCTAAAAGAAAATGTATACCGTGTGAAGATAAAAGTTTGAAACCTTTTGATTTCGAGCGTGCCGAAGAATATATGGTAGATGTAAAAGGTTGGGTTTTAGATAATAAAGAAGACGTATTAAAGATTTCTCGTGAATTTATATTTCGAGATTTTATAGATGCTTTAGAATTTGTGAATAGAGTAGGGGATTTGGCCGAAACTGAAGGTCATCACCCTGATATACTTATCCATTCTTGGAATAAAGTTTTGATAACTCTTTATACTCATTCGATAGGAGGACTTTCTGAGAACGATTATATCCTCGCTGCTAAAATAAATGATATAAAATAAAAACCACAATTGTGGTTTTTATTTTATATTCCGCTGTAAAGCATATCTTGATAATCGCGGAGGCGTTCCCAGTCTCCTTCGCTAGCGAGGCGAGCTTGCTCAGGCCAAGTTTTAGGGTTTGCCATTTTGAAATGGTGTCCGGCATTATCGAGAATTCTTTGCAAATCTTCTGGAGAAGTATAAGCGAGGGTGTCAAAAGTGTGAATATTTGAGTTGTGGAGTAATTCGTTAATTTTAGGACCGATACCCTCGATAGCGATAAAGTCATCGTACTTGCCAGGATCAGTTTCTATAGTTTTAGCACTTGCGATATGATCAAGCTCAGCTATTAATTCTTTTTCTATTTGGGTTTTTTCTTCAGGTTCTAATTTTATTTCTTTATTTATATTAATTTCTTCGAAAGATCTATAATGCTTTGATAAAATCCATAATACAA
>JAGOSX010000031.1 GCA_018062065.1 Minisyncoccota bacterium
GAATGTGTAGCAGGTAATAAGTTTTGAAAATTATTTATAGCTTTACCTTTTCTTTCGTATAGTTTAGATTCTATTTGATGGACTAAAACAGGTCTACTCCAATTATATTCTAAAGTACCTTGTGCATAAAAAAATGCTTCTTCATGACTTTTTACTTTTGTTATTATCTCTATATTTTGTCCCCAAGGTATAGAAAAAATTGCATCTTTAATTTCTGCAACGGGTCGTTGCAAAATTTCGGCTCTATTCCAAAATTGGTACCACTTTTTAATATAGTTTAAATTTCTTGAAGAAAATCCCTTCATATTAGGAAACTCTTCTGATAAATCTTTACTTAATTTATTCAAAAATGAACTACCCCACAAAGCTTTTTCTTGCTTTTCAACTATATCTGCACCTAATTCCCAATAAAAATTATGCAATTCTTTATTCACTACAACTGAAGCTTTAATTTGAGCTTTTAGTAATCTTTCTTTTAATTCCTTTAACCACTCTTTATATTCCTTTAAATTTTCTAGTTCCATATTTCCCCCAATATTTTAAAAAAGCCCGAAGGCTTTTTATAAACTATTTATTAATTTTTCCATTTTTTTTGTTAAGGCTTCCATCTCTTCTACAACTAATTTTTGTTTATCAACAGAAAATTCTTTTGATTTTTCTAGCAATTTTGCTTTTAAATCTTTAGAGGACTTAGAAAATGCTTTTAAATCTTTTTCAAATATTAAAGAATAATCAATAATTTCAACTGCTGTTTCTACTTCACTATTATTTTCTAAAACAAATGAAGTCTTTTGGGCTATAAATTCTTTTAATGTTGTTATTTCCCCAGATAGAACCTTATCTACAAGTTCTTTTGGACAACTTGGACTTGATATTTCATAAGACAAACTAATTGGTAAGTTCTCAATAAATAATTTTATCTTCTCATTTTGAGAAGATATAAATTCGCATCTATATATTAAACGATATACTTGGTTTCTATTAAACCCTAATTCTGTATACCAAGCACTAAAAATTCCATTCTTGTTATTAGCTAATTTCTCTTGTGTTTCTGTAAAAATTTTACCTAATTCGTTATACATTTTATTAGCTGTTTTATGAACTCTATATGTTTGTTCTTTTAAGAAATTTTCTGTTTCTTCATCTGCACCAAATGTAAATTTATATTGAGATAGAATTGCAAGTTTATCTTCTGGACTTTCAATTACTTCTACCTTAGATAAATCTGCATTCTGTTTAGCTATATTATCAAATAAACCATTTAATTTTTTAGACAAGCTTTTACCTCCTCACCAAGATTTTCATAATCCTCTATACATTTAGAGTTTTTCATTTCAAAGATTGTTTTAAATTCATTTTGCGAAGTTCTTACTGCATTATCAATTCTTATCTTTGTTTTTAATACATCATCTTTTAGGGATTCTCTCAATTCTGCTTCAAGTTCTTTAAAAGCATTAATTCTTGCATCAAATTTTGTTATAAAAAATTTGTGTCTTAGTCCTTTATTCGCTCTTTTCACTAAGTTAAGAGTATTCATCAATGCAGAGATACCCTTAATAGCGAAAATATGAGGTTCTAATGGTACAAGAGCTAAATCAGTAGCCATTAACCCATTTATGGTCATCATGCTAAGATTAGGTGAGCTATCAATTACCACATAATCATAGTCTATTCCTTCCAATTTCTCTCTTAATATAAATTCTCTACTAAATTTAGAATACAAATTTATTTCAGTATCAGCAACATCTATATTAGAACCAATTAAATCGAAACCTTTTTCTGTTTTTATAACACATTGATTAACCTGTAATGTATCGTTTAAAAGCAAATCTTTTATTGTATATTCTATAGACATTTCATTGATATTAGAATTTGTAGTAGCATTTCCTTGAAAATCCATATCTATCAAAAGAACTTTATTTGTTTGTCCTAAGTAACTTGCTAAGGCTATTGCAGAAGTTGTTTTACCTACTCCGCCTTTTTGGTTAATCAAGCTTATAACTTTCATAGTATCCCCCTATGTTTATATTTTCAGTATGTATTTTACCATTTATCTAAGTGTAGTTAAAGAGTAAAGTTCATTATTTTTTAAATATTTCTAAAAAAATAAGGGCAAAATTTACTTTACCCTTTATTGTTTATCAAATTCTAAACATGTTTATGTTTAACATCTCTAAATTCTATATGCAATTCTTTTCCAAAAGCTGTTGCAATTTTTTTTAAAAAATCAATACTGGCATTGTAATTCCCATTTTCCAATCTGCTTATATGTGCTTGTGTAGTATGAGCCAACTCAGCCAACTCTTTTTGAGATAAATTAGAAATTTTTCTTAATTTTATTAGTTGTGCTTTCACCTCATATTCAGGAGCCAATGCTTCATATTCAGCTTTCAACGTTTCACTTTCTTTTAATCTTTTTTCTTTATAATCATTAAAGTTCATTCTTTTTTCTCCCTTCAAATTCTTTCTTATACTCTAGGGCTTTATTAAGTTCTGCTCTTGGTGTTTTATTTGTTTTTTTTATAAAACCATGTGTCATAATTATTTGTTTCCCTACCATGTAAAAAAAGAAAGTCCGTGCGTGATTATTTCCTTGAATTATTCTTAACTCAAAAATCCCATTTTCAAGTGCTTTTAC
>JAGOSX010000032.1 GCA_018062065.1 Minisyncoccota bacterium
ATATTTTTTTCTCTCTTTAAATCTTCATAAGCATTTTTAGCTTGGGCATCTACTACGGCTTTACTTTCTCCAGCAAATTCAATAAGCAAGATAAGCTTAGGAAAACCGTGACGCAGAGTCATCATAGTTTCAGGCCCAAAAGAAAAAATAAGTTTAAGTAAATTCTTGAAACCAAGTAGTTTTATAAAATCCCAAATATATTTTAAAACGAGTAAAAAAGTCTTGTCATCATAAGATTCTAAAGTCTCAGGTTTATGCTTCAAGGTTTTATTTACTAGGTTTGGCAAAAGTTCTATATCTCGTAAAAATACTACTAAGAGTTTACGATAAGGAGCTTCGCGCACGAGTTTAAAAGTTATCTCAGTAGTTATACCGAGAGTACCTTGCGAACCGACGAGTAAACGATTTAAATCGAAATATTCGTCTTTGCCTCTTTTGCCTTCAAAATCTACAACGTTCCATAGATAATACCCTGCGGAGTTCTTCGTAACTTTCGGTTTTGCATTTGCTAGTTCTTCGCGATTTGCGAGAATCATATCGTAAATTTTCTTGTACAGATTACCTTCAAAATCATTCTTCATTATCTTTATAGCGAGATCACGCTCAGATAAAGGTCTTACAGTATATAAATTCCCATCAGAGAAAACTACTTTCGCTTCGGCGATGAATTCTTCAGTCTTACCGTAAGATAAAGTCCTCTCACCCGCAGAATTATTCCCGTACATTCCTCCAACAGCATTGATATTCTTTGAAGCAGTATAGCAAGGCAGTATCATTCCCTTCTCTAAAGTTATTTTCTCAAAGTCGCGGTAGTACATACCAGGCATAACTGTAATTTGAGAAAAATTCGAAGGATTAAAAGAAACTAATTTATTCATATAACGAGTAAAGTCTAGTATCAAAGATTCACCAATAGAACCTCCAGACATACAAGTCCCCGCAGAACGAGGAGTTATCGCGAGCTTAGGATATTTAGTTTTATTTTCATTTACCCATTTTACTAAATTTTTAACATCTTCATCATCTTTCGGAAATAAAACTAATTCAGGACGAATTTCTAAAACCGACGCATCATGCGAATACTTCGTAAGAGTTTCGTCGCTACTCTCTATATCACCTTTAAAAAACTTTTTGATTTCTTCTTGCATATATAAAATATTATAACCTATTTTATTCTGTTATAAAATTAATATACTTCTTGCTGATAACATTTTCTGATTTCCATCGCTTTCGATACAAGCCGACAAACAATCAAATAATAAACTTAGTTTTGATATTGCATATATTTTTATATTGTGATATACTTATTTTATAAGGCCTTCGGGCTCCGAGAAAACCTCCGCAAGGAGGTTTTCGATTTTATATACTATTCTTATAAACATTTATTAAATCTAAAAATTGTTTGTTATTTAAACGACCCATCTTTCTAGACAATCTTTTTGTGCTAATTGTTTTCACTTGAGACAAACTAGCGTATGATTTTATATTATTGAAATCAACTTCAAAATAATACTTACCTTTCTTGATTTTTGAAGTCAAAGGTATTACTTTAATAGTATTTCTATTGAAAACCTTTAGAACAATAACTGGCCTTTCAAAAAATTCATTTTTGCCACACAACTCAGAACCAACATTTAACCCAAATGAGCACCACCAGACTTCTCTTTTATTACAAAAAATTTCTGTTTGATTAGAATCAATTTGTTTTTTATCTTATTCCAATTATCAAAATCTTTTTGCATAGATTCTTTTTACATCATATTAAAAAGTTTTAAGCGATTTTCTACAACTTGCTCTACTGCGTCTACTGCTGGTTTTAGGATTTTGGTAGGATTTATTTCTTCAGGATTATTTTTGATAAATTCTCCTACAGCTTCCTTCCAAGCGAGACGTATTTCACTATTGATATGCACAATATTTACTCCAGCTTTAATAGCGTTTACGAAATCTTCGTCGCGAAGTCCTGAACCTCCGTGAAGAACTAAAGGTAAATTCGTTATTTCTTTGATTTTCTTTGTAACTTCGGCATCGATATGAGGTTTGCCACTTTTGATAAGTCCATGCACAGAACCAATAGAAGGAGCGAGTAAATCTATGCCTGTATCGTCAGCAAATCTCTTCGCTTCTTCGGGGCTAGTTAGTATTCCTGCACCTTCAGGAATAGAGTCCTTGATATTGCTTCCTGAGCCGATATAACCTAGTTCGGCTTCGACTAAAACTTCACGTCCTGTATTAGATAAAACTTCTCGTGCATAATCTACGCATTTCTTCGTAAGCGCTACGTTCTCTTCATAAGGTAAATGCGCTCCGTCGATAATAACCATATCGAAACCTGCATCGATGCAAGCCTTCACTCTATCAAAACTAGCGTGATGATCAGCGTTTAAAAATATCGGGTAATTATCTCTTTGCCTAATAGCTCGCACTAAAGCGACAACTTCGGTAAGTCCCACGAAAAATTCTTCTCCTTCTGAGACTCCTATGATTACTGGTAAATTTAATTTCTTGGCTGCATTATAAATCCCGTGAAAACCTTCTAAATTTGAGATATTAAAATGCCCTATAGCAACCCCCTTTTCCCCTGCTTCGTTTATATATTCGCGTAATGATTTCAT
>JAGOSX010000017.1 GCA_018062065.1 Minisyncoccota bacterium
ACGAGATTAAGAAACGTCAAAGTCATAACTGCGACGATAAGCATCGTAGTCCATTTATTAGCTCGCAAAAGCTCTCGCTTCGCTAAAAACCAGCCAACAGATATATTCCTTCCGAAAGAATTTTTGCTATTAATATGCATTATTTTTTAATTGGTAAAACTATTTTATCTTCTTTACTAATACCAGAAATAACTTCGATCATATTTCCATCGCCACGATTACCGATAGTTACTGGTACTTCTTCGTATTTTTCTTTCTTAAGATTTGTAATTTTATTTACATAAATACTACCGTTTTCTTTCTTGATAAGATTTGCTTCAGGTATAGACAAAACTCCTTCTTTTTCAAAAGTAGTAATTACTATTTCAGCATTCATACCTGGACGAATATTAGGATCTTTTTGTTCTATAGAAACTTTAATTTTATAATTAACGACTCCATCAGAAGCGACAGAAGAAGGGTCAATATGAGAAACTTTACCTGAGAAAACGTTTTGCTTGCCTAAAGCATCAAAGATAATTGAAACTTTTTGATCTAAAATTACATTTTTAATATTAGCTTCGTTGATTAATGCTTCTACATATAAATTAGAAATATCTTCTAAAACTAAAGCTGGTTTAGAAACATCAACGATTTCACCGTATTTAATATTCACAGCGGTAATAGTTCCGTCTTCTGGAGCTCGGATTATAGTATCTTCATAGTTTGCCGCCGCTTGAGACAAACTTGCACGTGCAGACAAAACTTCAGCTTCACCTAAGGCTATCTCTGAAGGACGAGCAGAAGCTTGCTTTAAAGCAAGTTCAGCTTCTCTTTGAGCTACTAGAGATTCAGCAGACGCAAGAGCGCTTTCGCGAGTTTTAACTGCAGAATTATAAGCATTTTCATTAGTTAAATAATCTGATGCCTTTTTATTTGGAATATCAATCACGAAATTTGCTCCAGCTAAATTAGTAGTAGATGGAAACAAAATATATAAACCAGAATCTCCTAACTTTTGAGCATTAGTAGTATTTACGTAACCTGAATCTGTAACTAAACCAGAAGTAGAGAAAAGTAATCCTGATCCAGAATTATAAACACTTACAGTGATTTTACCTTCTTTACCTAAAGCATAAGTTCCGTTTATAGTAGGTAATTCGCGAGTATCATTTACGTTTTCAGAGCGAGCTTCTAAGCTTGAATTAAGTAATTTATTATAAGCATTCGCAACTAAAGTATTTTGAGTATTTTTAGCAGAATTTAAATCTGTCTTCGCATTATTTAATGCAACTTTCGCTAAAGTTATCTCTTCACTAGTTGCACCTTCTTTTATCTTTTGTAATTTTGCTTCTGCTAGTGCTACTCCAGCGCGAGCTTGAGAAACTGAAGCTCCTTCAGAACCTGCAGACAAAGTAGCTAAGATTTGACCTTTTTTAACCTTATCTCCTACTTCAAAATTTACTGACTTTACTGTGCCAGTTTTCTTGAAAGATAAATCTAAATCTACTTTTGAAGTTACTACTCCGGTCGCTTTTACAGTTTGCTCGAGTTTACCAAAAGTAGGATCGGCAATAGTTAATTCCTCTTGATCCTTTCTAAAAACTAAAAATAAAATTATTAAAACTAAAATACCTAAAATCCATAAAATTCTTTTCTTAGTAAAGAAATTTTTTAACATATCAATTTTTTCTTGCATATATTTATTATACATTAAATTAGTAAATAATAAATTCCCTCTTGCGAGGGAATTTATTTTAATTTTATTTTCTAGCAGCGATGATAGTTTCAGCTACAGAGTTAGGCACAATATCATAACGTAAGAATTCCATAGTGAATGATGCTCTACCTTCAGTCATAGAACGTAATCCAGTCATGTAACCGAACATTTCAGAAAGAGGCACAACAGCTTTCACAACTTGGTTCATACCGCGGGCTTCCATACCTTCGATAAGTCCACGTTTTGAAGACAAGTTTCCAGTAACGTCTCCCATGAATTTATCAGGAGTAACAACTTCAACCTTCATCATAGGTTCCAAAATAACTGGCTTTGCTGCTCTACAAGCGTCTTGAATAGCCATACTAGCTGCAATTTTGAAAGCCATTTCGTTAGAGTCAACTTCGTGGAAAGATCCATCCCAAAGGTCAACAGAAACATTAACCATTTTGAACCCTGCTAAAATACCGCGATCAAGACCTTCTTTAAATCCTTTTTCACAAGGAGCAATATATTCTTGAGGAATAGCACCCCCTTTGATATTGTTAACGAATTCAAATCCTTCGCTTCTTTTAGTATTCTTGGGTAAGTCTGCAATTTCTTCTTTAGTCAAAGCTTCCATAGGTTTAACTTTAATCTTTACGTGTCCATAGTTTCCACGACCTCCAGATTGCTTGATATATTTACCTTCTGCTTCAGCCGGAGCATTAATAGTTTCGCGGTAAGCTACTTGAGGTTTACCAACGTTAGCTTCTACAGCGAATTCTCTCTTCAGACGATCAACGATAATTTCAAGGTGAAGTTCTCCCATACCTGCGATGATAGTCTCGCCTGTTTCTTGATCAGTTGAAACTTTGAAAGTTGGATCTTCTTGAGCAAGACGGTTAAGTGCCATACCCATTTTCTCTTGATCAGCTTTAGTTTTAGGTTCGATACGTAGAGAGATAACTGGTTCTGGGAATACGATACGGTTTAATTCTGCTGGTGCGTTTTCATCACAAATAGTATCAGAAGTAATAGTATCTTTAAGTCCTACTGCTGCTGCGATTTCCCCTGCAAAAACTTTCTTTACTTCTTCACGATCATTCGCATGCATACGCAAAATACGTCCGATTCTTTCTTTGTTTCTTGTGCGAGGATTATATACGTAACTTCCTGCAGTCAAAGTTCCAGAATAAACACGGAAGAAAATAAGTTGCCCAACGAAAGGATCAGTCGCAACCTTGAAAGCAAGAGCTGCAAAAGGTTCAGTATCAGAAGCTTTACGAACTAAAGGACTTTCATCGCTTGGATTAATACCTGGGATTGGAGGGATGTCTGTTGGAGCTGGAAGATAATCTACTACAGCGTCGAGAACTAATTGAACTCCTTTGTTTTTCAAAGCTGAACCAGCGAAAACTGGGAAAATATTATTTTCGATAACTGCTTTTCTTAATACCTTTTTCAAAGTATCAATACTAGGAACCATACCTTCTAAATATTCAGACATTAAAGCTTCGTCTTGCTCAACTATCTTCTCTACTAATTCTGCATGATAGCCTTCAGCTTCTTTTCTATATTCTTCTGGAATTTCTTTCTCGATAACAGCGTCTCCCATATTACCTTCGAAGTAATATGCTTTCATTTTAAGAAGGTCAATAACTCCTTCGTGTTTATCTTCAAGACCTATTGGTATTTGAGCACGAACTGCTTTCTTTGAAAGTCTATCTAAAATAGTTTTGTATGAGTGTTCAAAACTTGCTCCTGTACGGTCAAGCTTGTTAATGAAACAAATACGAGGAACGTTTGCTTCGTCAGCATAACGCCAGTTAGTTTCAGATTGAGGCTCTACTCCAGCTACTCCGTCGAAAACCACAACCGCACCGTCAAGCACACGAAGAGAACGCTTTACTTCTACGGTAAAGTCGATGTGTCCTGGAGTATCGATAATATTGAAACGATGTTTAAGCGCTTTATTAGTTAGATCATATGTAGGAGTCCAAAAACAAGTAACCGCTGCAGAAGTAATAGTAATACCTCTTTCACGTTCTTGCTCCATCCAGTCTGTAGTTGCAGCTCCGTCGTGAACTTCACCTATTTTGTGTGACATACCTGTATAGTACAAGATACGTTCACTTGTTGTTGTTTTACCGGCATCGATGTGAGCGATAATACCGAAATTTCTAACTTTTGCTAAAGGATAATCTCTTTCCATATGATTTATATATTTATAACTAATTAATAATAAAAAAAGCGCTTGTGCACTTAACTAAACTATATAACATAAAGACTTTTTTTGCAAACCCGTTCACTTATACATAAGTGAACGGGCAAGCCCATAAATTGCGGCTAATAAGACAAATAAAAAAGCCGGGGTGTAATCCCGGCATTATTGATTCTATGCTAATCTTCGAAAAAAGAAACAAATTCAAAAATTAAATTTGAAAATTTTTCATCATTATCAGCAACAACATTCAAGTTCTCCTCATGAGTAACTTCTTGTTCACAACAATGATCTGAATCTACTAAATTTGTAACTAAAGACAATAGCAATACTTTTCCTCTTTGCTGAGCTATTGCTAAGAGCTCAGGAACCGATGACATTCCCATTAAATCTCCATAAAGGCTAAATTTTTCTCCCTCCATTCGAGTTTCAAAATTTCTTCCTGTAACAGCAATGTAAGTCATCCTATATTCATAAACATGAGTTTTTTTCATCCAATTAATATCCAAAACTTTATTTGGATCTGTAAAAGTATGAAAATAATCTTCTTCTCCTATTAAAGGAGAATCACCCATTTCATTTATAAATCCAGATACGGCAATAATATGACCAACATTTGATGTCCAACCTTTTTGATTGTATCCTTCTCTAAAAAGAGCACCTGAGGCATTAGTAATGATAAAATCTTTTATACCCAACAGGCATATAGACCTTACCATAAGCGTTACCAAATCCATATCACGACATTCATAATAATGAATTCGTCCAACACAAATAAGTACTGGAACTCCAGCTAATAATCCATAATGAGCTTTGGCTTCAGGCCCACCTTGGCGATCTGGGGCATGGCCTTTTGCCTTAGAGATTGGAAATCCGAGCTGGGAATATTCCACAACTTTTTTAGAATCCAATAAATTTAATAACCCCTTAGGTCCAGATGTTCCTAAAACAATACAAAATTTAGGAATTCCAAATTCGCTGAAAGCTTTTTCAAAAAAGTCTTTTAATCTTCGAGAAGAAGCCTCTACTTTTTCTACATATTGAGTTCCTTCACCTAAAAAAACAGTTTCTCTAAAAATATTTTTAAAATCCATGACAATATGGTTTAAATGTGACAAAATAACATTTCCCTATTACCTTAACTTAAAATGAAGTAAAAGTCTAGAAAATAAAAAAGCCGGGATTAAATCCCGGCGTTATTCTTTGTCTGTAAATTTAAACAAACGACAAAAGACTTTAAAGTTTAATTTTTTTCTAACAAAAATCAGTGGGGCAAAGAAAGATACACCTAACAGTAAAAACAAATCATCTGTACCTAAATTTAAGTAATTGAGAAAAAAATCATAAGCCCCAGTATAAAAGACTCTTCCTAAAGTAATTGCGATTAGAAGACACAAAATTTCCCACGCCCAAAGTAAAACTTTTTGTTTTTCAATATTCATATCAGTAATTTTTAAAGGTCAATTAATTTATTTCCCTATTACCTTAACTTAAAATGAAGTAAAAGTCTAGAAAATAAAAAGCCGGGGTGTAACCCCGGCGTTATTTTAAATTTTTACAAAAATGCAATCTTTTGACAGATCGCAACCTTGTATTAAAAAAATTTCTTTAAGTTTAAATGAACCTTTTGGGAGTGGTTCATTTTTTACATCTCTGTAAGAAAATACAGAACTTCCATCTTTTACAATTTTTCCTGTTTGAACTTTTTCAGGTGAATATTCTGACCAAGACACAAGTTTATTTGTTTTTCCTCTTGGTACAAGAAATAGTTTTTTTCCATAATGACTAAATCCAGATAGGCCCCTTTTTTCATTTAATGTAAAAAATAATTGATGTTTCATTTCATATGGAATCAAATTTTCTTTACCTTTCAAAATAAAAAAAGACATGTTTTCTGTCACAATATGTTTACTATAGTTGGAAAAAAGTTTTTTAACCAAAGACAGCCTAGAAGGAAAGTTTTTTCCAAGAGAATTCTTTTCAGTTGGTTGAAAAGGACTTCCGCAATTATCACAAACATAATTGACAGTCATAGAATAAGTTAAATTGGCACGACCACCAATACGGCGATTTGTTGATTGATGATACTCTTGGGAAAATACATTAAGAACATTTCCTTCTTTGCAGTGGAAACATTTACATTCTGTTTCTAATTCAATATTCATATCAGTAATTTTTAAAGGTCAATTAATTTATTTCCTTATCAGATTAACCTAAAACGAAATAAAAAGCAAAAGCCCCGCCGAAGGCGGGGCTTACATTCCTTATGTTGACTAATTTATATATAATTAAATTATGTTTTATGTATACGTATTAAAAAGTCAAAAGGATGAGGATTTATATATAGGTAGTACAAACGATTTAAAAAGAAGATTCAGAGAACACCAAGAAGGAAAAAGTTTTGCTACAAAATTAAGAGCTCCTTTTGAACTTATTTATTATGAAGCTTATAAAAACGAAAAAGATGCTCGCTTGCGCGAACATCATCTTAAGTTTAGAGGTAATTCTAGAAGATTCTTAAAAGAAAGAATCAGGAATAGTTTAGATTAAGGGATTTACCCGCACACTTAACATTGCGATGCACGTTAGTGCGTGGCTACGCCACTTCGCAATATAAGAAATGTTAGGGATTTACCCGCACACTTAATTGCAAGATGCAACGAAGTTGCGCGCCTATGGCGCTTCTTGCAATTAAGTGTGCGGGTTTACCAAGCAAAGTGAGCGAACGCTTTGTTTGATTCTGCCATCTTGTGAGTATCTTCTTTCTTCTTTACAGCAGCACCTTCGTTCTTCGAAGCAAGTATTAATTCATCCGCTAATTTCATAGCGATAGGACGGCCTTTACCCTTACGAGCAGCATCACGAATCCAACGCATAGCGAGTGCAAGTTTACGAGAAGCAGAAACTTCACGAGGAACTTGATAGTTTGCACCTCCGATTCTCTTTGAGCGAACTTCAGTCACAGGACCTGCATTTCTCATAGCAAGATCAAAGATTTCTAAAGGGTTAGGATTTCCAGTTTTTTCTTTAATGATATCAAAAGCTCCATAAACTAGATTGCGAGCAGTTTCTTTCTTTCCAGACCACATCATGTAATTAATAAACTTTTCTACCTTTTCTGAATTATATACAGAATCTTTACCAACTATATTTCTATTTTTTACTTTTCTTCTCATATTTTTATTTTTTAGGTTTAAAATTTTCAGGCTTATACCTTACTCCTAATATATTAATAATTATTTTTTAGCGTCAGCTTTTGGCTTTTTGTTACCGTAAAGTGATCTACCTTGTCTTCTCTTTTCTACTCCTTGAGTATCGAGAACTCCGCGAACTATATGATAACGAACTCCGATCAAGTCTTTCACACGTCCTCCACGTAGCATAACTACTGAGTGCTCTTGCAAATTGTGACCTTCACCTGGGATATAAGCTGTTACTTCCATACCGTTAGTTAAACGAACACGAGCAATCTTACGAAGCGCTGAGTTAGGTTTCTTTGGGGTTGTTGTTGTAACTTTTGTACAAACTCCTCTTTTAAAAGGTGCAGGATAAAATATTGGTGCGTTCTTTAAAGTATTAAAACCACGCGCCAAAGCCACAGTCTTAGACTTGCGGGAAACTTTTGTTCTACTTTTTTTAATTAATTGATTTATTGTTGGCATCCCGAACTAAAATTTAAATAATAATATTTATCTACTTACCCCGTAATCATTAAATTTAGTACGGGACAAGTTTATTTATAAAATAAAAGAGTCCAAAGACTCGTATCAATAATATACTACAACCTCTAAAAAAAAGCAAATCTATAACCCGTACCCTGTGATGAGGGTAAATAAAAAGCTTAACCTATATAAATATACAAGTTAAGCTGTAAATCTAATTTTTACTAAAGAAAGCTTTGTGCTTTTTTAATAAAAAAGTATTTGTTACCATAAAAGTAATTGTTTTTAATACATTTTTCCAACAGAATTTCAAAATCTAACTGAGGCAATTTATCTATAAGAATAATTGCTCTCTGAGAAAGAAGGATTTTGATTTCATCAAAATAAAAAAGTTCATTTTCAATATAAGATAATGCACTATCAATCCTTTTTAATGAATTTTCATTCTTAATTAATTCTTCTAAAATAACTTTTAAAAAAGGAACTTTATGTTTTTTGGCAAAATACAAGAATCCTTTAATTCCAACAGGTGTGATTTTAGAAATTAACAAATTTTTCAAATACAAATTATCAATATGATTATATTGAAAAATAAAATCCGTTATCAGACCCACGTAAAGTTCAAAAATTTGATTTGTGGATTTAAATTTTCCCAAGTTTTCACTGTTTCGTAAAACTTCCTTTACTTTTTTAGAAGATTTTGGAAAAGGCGACTGTGGTTTAATTAAAAATTTTAAATCTTCTCTATAAAAAATTTCAGAGACAGGCAAATTATCAATATTCAATAAAGACAAAATCATTTCATCTGCTTCTTTGTTTAAATCACGAATCCAAGAACTTGAATACCTAACAATCTCATCTAAACTTTTTTTAGTTTTTAAAACTTCTAAACTTAAATCGTTAATTCTTTTGAAGAAGTAGCGTCTTAAAGGATGTCCAACATTGATAAACTCTGCAACATACTTTTCGATTAAAAAATCCACATCCAAACAATCATTAAAAGCAGGTTCTAATATTACGAGTAATCCATTATAATCGTAACAGTTAATATCACCACCTTCAAGGGGCCTCCCTGAGAATTTTTTATAAATCTTTAACAAATAATCAAGATATAAGTTAGCTTCTTTTTGTAATTTAGATACGATTATTTTTTCTTTTTGTAATTTAGATACGATTATTTTTTCAATGTGTGAAGTAATAGATGATTGATAGGGTGTGTGAGAAATAGGGTGTGCTATTGTTTTTTCGCTTTCAATCAACAGTTCTTCAACTGAAAGTCTTTTAGAAAAATACCGAATCTTTGCAAAAAGCCTTCGTATTAAATTCATCCATAATTTTTTAGAACTTGAATCTAAAAAAATATCATTATTGTAGGGAGATATGTAGTCAAGATAAAAATCTACGACCGACTGAATGTTTACGAATCTATGCGAATTGCATAAAGACAAGTAATATTCTTCAACCTTTGGATAAAATTTTCTGTCTTCGCCACTTGTATATCTAGTATGAAACAAAATATCTCCAAGGGTTTTAATATCATTTTCTTTAAATGCTTTTTGAGCATTTTCTAAAATATTATTTGAGGAAACAAATGATTCTAATATTTGGGTTCCCATTTTTGCTAAATTTTTAAGGTACGTTAAAA
>JAGOSX010000033.1 GCA_018062065.1 Minisyncoccota bacterium
TTATATTCAAAAGAAAAACGACGATAAAGTTCTCCTAAGAAATAAATATTATTTTCTTTATCTTTATTTAATTCAACTATTTTTTGATTTATAGTATTTAAATTCTTCACGTATCCAGAGTAGAGCTTCAAGTGTTCCTCGATATTTTTAGCACTAATTCCTTTTAATTCTCCTATACCTGCCTGTCCGGTAGGCAGGTTAAAACTTTTTTCTTCAAATTTTTTCATGTTAATATTATAGCATGCGACAGGCTTTGCAAAAGTACGGCTTATTCTATTTAGTTATATTTCTATTTATTATTTTTATATTACTTTTTACTTATAATTTAGAAAATAAAAATAAAGATTTAACTTTTGCAATGCTCGACGTGGGGCAAGGTGACGCTATCTTTATAGAATCACCATCCGGATTTCAGATTTTAATAGATTCCGGAAGAGACAAGAAGGTTTTGAGTGAACTTTCTCGTCAAATGTCTTTCTTTGATCGTTCTATTGATTTAGTAATAATGACTAATCCCGATCTAGACCATATCGGAGGATTTGTTGAAGTTTTAGAGAAGTATAAAGTCGATAAAATTTTAGAACCTGGTACTTATAATGACTCTGAAGTTTATAAAAAAATTGAAGAAATAATCAAAGGAAAAAATATTCCTCGTTACCTCGCTCGGGCAGGTACTCGAATTCCTCTCGGAGACGGAGCATCTTTAGATATTCTTTTCCCCGATAAAGACGTATCAACTTGGGATAATAATGACGGTTCGATAGTTGCGAGGATTATTTATGGCAATCATTCTTTTATTCTAACCGGAGACGCTAGTATTAAAACTGAAAAATATTTACTCGATAAATTTAATCAAGAAGTTTTTGATGCAGATTTTTTAAAATTAGGGCATCACGGTTCTCGAACTTCTACGAGTTTAGAATTTGTGCAAGCTATTACTCCGAGATATGCTTTAATTTCAAGCGGTCAAGGGAATAAATACGGTCATCCTCATGACGAAATATTAGACCGTTTAAACTCTTTAAATATAGAGATTTTGCGGACTGACGAGCGGGGGACAATAGTCTTTACTTGTGATAAAATAGAATTGTGTAAGTTAAAATAAATTCTTTTCCAAAATTTTCGCCTGCGGGTGGGTTTGGCTGGGGCGCCAGAAAATTTTAGGAAAAGAATTTATTTATTATTAACTAAAAATAGAAAGTAAAAATGCAAGATAAAAAAGTAGAGAAATTAATTAAACTAGAAGCAAAGAGACAGTCTGAAGGCTTAGAACTTATCCCTTCTGAGAATTATGTTTCAGAAGATGTGTTAATTGCAGACGGTTCTATTTTTACCAATAAATATTCTGAAGGTTATCCAGGACGGCGTTATTACGGAGGGCAAGAATTTACTGACGGAGTAGAAACTCTCGCAATAGAAAGAATCAAAAAACTTTTCAAATGTAAATTTGCAAACGTCCAAGCTCACTCTGGCGCACCGGCAAACCTCGCAGTTTATTCTGCTTTGCTTTCTCCTGGAGATACAGTTCTCGGTATGGATCTCTCTCACGGAGGGCATTTAACTCACGGACATCCGATGACTCTACCTGCGAAGATATATAAATTCGTAACTTATAAAATGAAAAATCCTGATACAGGAGAGATAGATTATGAAGATTTACGTAAAATGGCTATCGAACACAAACCGAAAATCATCCTCGCTGGATTTTCTGCTTATCCAAAAAATTTAAATTATAAAAAGTTCGTAGAAATTGCTCGCGAAGTCGGAGCGATTACCGTCGCAGATATGGCACATATCGCAGGACTTATTGCGGGCGGAGCACTTCGTAATCCATTCTTAGATGGATTTGATATTATCACTTCAACAACTCATAAGACTCTACGAGGTCCAAGAGGGGGAATAATTTTAACTCGTGAGAATGAAGAAATAGCCAAGAAAATCGATAAAGCTATTTTCCCTGGAATTCAAGGCGGACCGCATATGCATATTATCGCTGCGAAAGCTGTAGCCTTCGGAGAAGCTATGAGTCCAAAGTTCAAAATCTATGCCAAGCAAGTTCTGAAAAATGCGAAAGCAATGGAGAAAATTTTTAAACGCGAAGGAATTCGTATGATAGGAGGAGGAACTGAAAATCATCTAATCCTTGCGGACGTTTACGGATCTCTCGGCGTAACAGGTAAAGAAGCTCAAACTGTACTCGACGAAGTAGGTATAACTTTGAATATGAATTCAATAGCAGGGGATACTCGGAAACCACTCGATCCTTCAGGAATTCGTTTCGGAACTCCAGCTATAACAACGAGAGGATTTAAGGAAAAAGATTGCGAAAGAGTAGCTGAGCTTATGATAGAAACTCTAAAAAATAAAGACAATAAAAAGATTAAAACTAAAATCAAAGCTGAAATTAAAAAGCTTGCATTAAAGCATCCGATACCTAAAAAATTTATATAAAATGATTGAAGTTGAGAAAAAGTTTAGTTTAGAGAATATTGACTTAGATAAATTCCTAGGAG
>JAGOSX010000001.1:0-30751 GCA_018062065.1 Minisyncoccota bacterium
TACTAAGAAAGAATTACATAATATACAAACCTTTCTTAATACTGTGCCGAGAAAAGTGCTTGAGTTTAAGTCTGCTAGTGAGGTATTATTAGAATGTAAGGTGTCCTAATTGAGGGGTTAAGAGAGTCTCACTTTTCAAATCCTCTTCTATCATATCTTTCTCAAGCATTAAACCCTTATCTGGTTCCCATCTTACAAAATCTTGCCCATTTTTAATAGCTAAATCAATTAAATGCTGTGGTGGCTTATTTAATTTAGAAGATAAAGACTTATAAACCTTATATTGTTCTAAAATAGAATTATCTTTAGTTGATAAAATCAAAAAATCATTTTCACTACTTACGCCTAAAATGTTTGGTGCAATTTCAAAAATTTTATTTTTATGAACAAAAGGTGGCCATCCTTTTTCTAAACGTTCTATAATATAATTTGCTTTAGAACCTAATAAATATATAGATTCTGGATCATTAGAACGACTTTTTAATGAAGAAATAATTTTACCACCTATATCATAATTACCACTATAAGACCCATTATTAGCGTAATCCGCTAAAGACGCAGACAAATTCATCAATTGACTTGATGCTAAACAAGAATCTGAGTTCTTGAAATTAATTTTATTTAATAAAGATTCTAAATATTTTTCAGTTCCCTCATAAGTCATATTATATTCCAACTGAGAAAACTGCTTGCCACCAAAATATTTGTTTAATATTTTTGAATCTCTTATTTTTAAATACTGATCAAAGAATACATCTGGGCTCACATATTCCTCTAAAGGATTAGTACCCTTTGTTACTTCAAACATTTCTTCGGGATATTTTTCAGCTATGCGATAAAATTCTATATAAGCTCTATCTAATGTTGTTTGTTTAGTTTTTTTATCTATTTCTCTATTGTTAGATACATAATGTAACAGAGCGGAATTAATTTCATTTTTAATAAACATTTCTTCTTCATTACTAAGCTGTGTAGCAAAGTGTTCAAATAGTTTAGACAGTTCTTCTTCATACATTACAGGTTGCTGAACGTACATTTTATTCATTACAAGCGAAAAATACTTTTCTTCTGAAATATTACTAAAATTAGTTGCAAGAATTTCTTTTGAAGTTTCATTTATCTTATGTCTTTCTACAATGGGTTGCTTAAATTCCATATCTAAATCTTACCTTAATTTTAAACAAAAGAAAAACCTTGATTTTATTCAAGGTTCATCTTTTTGACAACTTGTGCGTGAGCTTCTTTGTCTGTTCTCTCTAAGTATTTCAAGTGATTGCGACGATTTGCTACCATCTTGATAAGTCCTCTACGAGAGTGATTATCTTTTTTGTGTTTCTTTAAATGACCAGCAAGTTCATCAATACGGGCGCTTAAAATCCCGATTTGCACTTGAGAAGAACCGGTATCCTTTTCGTGGATTTGGTGGTTCTTGATAACCTTTGATTTTTTCTTTGTTGCTAACATATATTTATATACTAGCATAAATCTAGAAAAAAAGCAAGCCCAAGCACTTATGCATAAGTGCTCGGGCTTGCCCTGCTTCTTTCTCATAAAATCCTTTACTTATTTTGATATTTATGTTATTAATATAAATGATATGTACTTTTAATAAACTCATTAAATAAGAAAACAATGAGAAATAGGAAAAATGAAACCTTAACCTTAAGGAAAGGAGACAAGGAAATCCAGCTCGATTATTCCGATTTGAGAAAAGCAGTACTGGTATTACGTGCAGTCAATCATAAACTGCGTCAACGCGTAATTGATTTACTTGAGTATGGTGAAACACTAACAGTAACTGATATTTATATCAGGTTACGATTGGAGCAATCAGTCGCTTCTCAACATCTGGCCATCTTGCGAAGAGCAGGGGTAGTTATTACAGAAAGACACGGCAAGTTTATTTATTATTCAATTAATAAAAACAGGTTGGCCCAAATTGGCACCCTGGTGGAAGACCTGGCAGGATGAAATCCTGCTAAAAAATAAAAACGGAAAGAAAAATTAATCTTTCCGTTTTTTTATTTGCTCCATTGTTCCCAAACGACAGAGTTTACCAAATTTTTAAAATATTGTGCGACGTTTATAAAATGCTAGAATTAATAAATGGCTAGTGAGATAGAAAACTTAAAAAGACAATTCCTAGAATACTTAGAAATCGAAAAAGGCTCAAGTCTTAAAACTATTGAAAATTATGATAGATATTTATCTAAAATTATTGAAGTTGGGAAATGGACTAAAGTCTCTGATATTAATGATGACAATATTCGTTCTTTTCGCGTCTGGCTCAACCGTCAATACGCAACTCACTACGGTATGAAAAGACTAGAAGGTAGAACTATTTCTAAAAAAACTCAAAACTACTATATGATAGCTCTTCGCATGCTACTTAAATATTTAGCGAAACGAGATATTAAAGCTCTCCCTGCTGACAAAATCGAACTTGCAAAAATCGGCGAGAGAAATCTTGATTTAATTAGCTCGAATGAACTCGCTCGTTTACTCGAAGCTCCTTTATCTAATCCAAAAAATTTAGGGTTAAAATCCTATCGAGATAAAGCAATTTTAGAATTACTTTTTTCTACTGGGCTTCGTGTATCTGAACTTTGCTCTCTTACTTCAGATATAGATTTAAATTCTGATCAATTCTCGATTCGAGGTAAAGGAGGTAAAGTCCGCGTAGTTTTTATCTCTCCTGATGCGAAAGAAGCTTTAAAAAAATACATCGCTTTACGTAAAGATTTTTCAGAAGCTCTTTTTGTTAAAGTTCCGAAAGAAAATACTAAAGTTAAAAAAGAGAATAATAAGTTAGAACCAGGTAAACCTCTCACTCGTCGTAGTGTTGAGAGAATAGTTAAAGAATACGCTACGATAGCCGGTATTTCTAAAAAGGTTACTCCGCACGTTATTCGTCACTGCTTCGCTACTAATCTACTCGGAAATGGAGCTGATATACGTTCAGTGCAAATGATGCTCGGGCATGCAAATATTTCCACGACTCAAATCTATACTCACATCACCGATAAGCAACTTCTCGAGGTTCACAAGAAGTTTCACGGCAAAAAATAACCGAAATTTTAATACTTAATTAGTCTTCAAAAAATGCCTTGCGGAGGTCGACGGACCGAGCAGAGCAAATTTTCAACAGAAAATTATGTGTGCATTTTGAGAAGAGCTAATTAAATATTTTATGATATACTATATTTTATGAAAATAATTTCTTGGAATACGAACGGTCTTCGCGCCACTATCAAGCAAGGCAATTTCGAACCTCTTTTTAAAAAATACAATCCTGACATAGTCTGCTTTCAAGAAACAAAATCCGAACGCGAGCAAATCCCTGAAAAATTTCGTGATTATAAAAACTATCATTCTTTTTTCTCACATTCTAAAACTCGCAAAGGCTACAGCGGAGTAGCTATTTATACCCGCGAAAAACCTATCTCTATATCCGAAGGCATAGGGATTAAAGAACTTGATCAAGAAGGACGTATTCTAGTAGCGAAATTTAAAACCTTTACTCTGATTACTGGATATTATCCGAACGGCGGGCAAGGTCCTCATAGATTAGAATATAAATTAAAATTCTACGATGCCTTTTTAAAATTTATTCTTAAGCTTCGCAAGAACGGCGAGAAAGTCATCTTCTGCGGAGACGTAAATACCGCTCATACCGAAATAGACCTCGCTCGTCCGAAAGATAACGTTGAAAATACTGGGTTTTTGCCTATCGAACGTGCTTGGATCGACAAAGTAATCAAAAATGATTTTATAGATATTTGGCGAGAGAAAAATAAAGACGTGAAAGACGTATATACTTATTGGGATCAGAAAACTCGTTCTCGCGAACGCAACGTCGGCTGGCGTATTGATTATTTCTTTATAGATAAAAAATTAAAACCTAAGATCAAAGACGCTGGCATGCTTACAAAATATCCCGGCTCCGACCACTGCCCTATTTATTTAGAGTTTTAATTATCTATTTTTACTAAAGAGATTTTTGTATTTCTGCCGAACCATTTGAAAGATAAATCTTCTACAGTAGGAGTTATATCAGTAAAGAGGATTTTAATACTTCCTTTTTTTGTGAGTTTTATTTCTTTATGCCGAGCTAAATACTCCTTTAGTTTTTTAGGAATTATTTCGTCTTGAGAAATTATTTTTATATTCTTACCAACTATTTTACGAATTTCTTTTTTAAGTATTGGATAATGCGTGCAACCTAAAACAAGCACATCGATATTTTTCGCAAGTAAAGGTTTCAAATATTTTTCTAGTATTGGTATCGCAAGCTTATTCTCCCCTTCTTCGATAAGTGGGACGAGTAAAGGCGTCGCAAGTTCGAAAACTTTTACACGCGGATTTAATTTATTAATTTCGGTTGCAAAAGTATGACTACCGACAGTGCCTTTGGTAGCGATTATGCCGATCTTTTTATAATCTTTAACTACTTCTGCAGTCGGTATCAAAACTCCTAAGACTTTTTTATTAGGAAAAAACTTAGGCAAAAATTCTTGCTGAACTTTTCGCAAAGCTCTCGCAGACGCAGTATTGCAAGCAATTATTACTAAATTACAATTCTCTTTTTCAAAAAGGTATTTCAAAGCTTCACAAGTGAATTCATAAACAGTCTCGTGAGAACGATTGCCATACGGAACCCTCTTCGTATCTCCTAAATATACGTAATTATATTCCGGCAAAAGCTTTTTTATGCTCTGCGCAATAACGAGTCCTCCTAAACCTGAATCAAAAATTCCAATAGTCATAACATGATTATATCATAACTAAAATTTTATTATTTTACTGTATTTATGCTATATTAAAAATATGGAAAAGGTTTTAGAAAATTTAACTCTTGTAAATTATTTAGTTATTGGTGCACTTATATTATTGGTTCTTTTTGAAATATTCTTACGCCTTAAAAAGAAGCAAATCCGCTCTAAATATAAATATAACAAGAAGCACGTCGAGGATTTCGAAGATATGGAAAAAATCTGGATCGAGTATTATCGCGAAGATCAGAAAATCTTTAGTGCTCGGATTGTTGGGATTTTATTTATCTTGGCAATTATTATAATTTCTCTCGATATTAAAACTTTCTCAGTGCTCGCTATCGTTGCCGGTACTATTATTATAGTGCTTCGTGATTATATCTTTTCTTTTATTTCTTTCTTTTATATTATTTCAATTTATAAAATCGGAGACGATATACGTAACAACGAAATCTTAGGAGAAATAGTGCGTATCAATCCTCTCTACGTAGCGGTCGCAGGTAAAGACGAAGACGGCGAATACAACGGCAAACTTCACCGTATTCCAAATATGTTTTTCGCAAGTCAGAAAACTGAAATTCAAGAACTCAAAATCGAAGACTATCGTAGAGTAGTATTAACTGCGGTTTATGTTCGCGAGAAATTTGAAGATGATTTTGAAAACTGGCTTAACAAAGTCCGCAATTTCTTAGAAGAAAATTTGCCTTCACGTTCTTGGGAAAGAGTAGGTCACTTCAAAGGATACTTAGGTATAAAATACAAGATGAATTATGATTATAATGAAAAAGGTGAGGTTATAGTTCGAATATCTTTTATTGCTCGTTACCCTAAAAATACAGAGCAAAAAGAACGCATTATTGAATTTATAGAAAGTTTAAGAAGAGTAGATTACCTAAAACCCTCTGTGTTATAATCTAAATATGCTTAAATCAAATCGCTTAGACGCATTAGCCGACGGTATATTTGCTATCGTTATGACTATTTTAGTTTTTGAAATAAAATTACCAACTTATTTAGGAGATATTAGTAATACTAGACTTTGGTATGAATTAGAAAATCTGCTTCCATCTTT
Organism: Minisyncoccota bacterium; assembly: GCA_018062065.1. Classification (GTDB taxonomy): domain Bacteria; phylum Patescibacteriota; class Minisyncoccia; order Phycocordibacterales; family UBA9973; genus UBA9973. Next base: position 5,845 of record JAGOSX010000001.1, read on the forward strand.
CCTAAGTTATATACTTTCATTTGCGTTACTTTTTACTTATTGGCGAGCTCATCATTTTTTCATTTCAGTTTATGCAAAAAACATAGACACAACGTTAATGAATATAAACGGTATTTTCTTTATGTTTGTTTCTTTGGTACCGTTTTCAGCAAGTATTTTAGGCCATTATAGTAATAATGAATTAGCTATTTTAATCTTCGGACTTAATATTATAATTATTGGACTTACTCTATATTATATGCGTCATTACGTTTTCTATTCTCCGCATATTAAAAATCCTGAAATTACTCATTACGAAATAGTTGGTAGTACAATCCGAACTTTAATTCCTGTCATTTTCGCAATTATTGCAATTCCAGTTTCTTTCTATAATACTACTTTTTCATTAACACTATTCACAATAGCAGTTATCTTTAATCTCTTCCCTTATAGTACTTACTTACTTCAAAAGCTACTAGGAAGTAAAAAGTAACAAAAGCCTCGGTTTAAACCGAGGCTTTTATGTTTAACGTGAAACCTTTTATAAGGTTATTTATGAAACGTTGTTATTTCTTAACATTATGTTTCATATGTAACTTCTCAACCTCTTGTTCTTCAAGGTTTTCTTTGGTTTCTTTAGCACTTTCTGCCATTTTAGCTAGTATTTTATCGTCTAATTTGTCTAATTCTAGTACTCGAGCCTTTAATACATCTAATTCGTTGAGCTTAGGATCGTCTAACACTTCTTCTAAAAGGACATTTAATATATACCCCATTCTTGGCCCAGGTTTCATATTCATGTCCTTTATTAGATAATTCCCGTCTATCTTTAATTGTTTGACCGATATAGGATCACGGAGAGCTTCTTCGATCATAGCGTGATATTTACGAAGTCTATAAGGAGCCTCTACTTTAGACATACCTACCCTATCGCATTCGCGAACTTTCATTAAGGTCCAAATATTATCCACACCCACCTTATTAATAATTCTTCTAACTGCAGAAAGAGTTATAGTTTCAGTATCTGAGAAAAACATATGATTATAAACAAGTGAATAAACTAAATCGATTTCTTTACGAGAGAATTTTAATCTTTCCATTATTTTCTTCGCCATTTTAGCTCCGACTACTTCGTGCCCATAGAAAGTATATTTCTTTTTGCCAACTTGATTTGAAAGTCTGCGAGTCCGAGGTTTACCTATATCGTGAAATAATGCAGAAAGCCTTATTTCTAAAGGCCAGTTTTTATCTGCTGCGTGCTTTAATGCTTCAAGCAAATGCTCAAATACGTCGTACTTGTGCGCTCCACCTTGCTCGCATTTAATTCCCTCTTCGAGTTCTGGAATAATATATTTTAGTAAATTAAGTTGCTTGAGTAAAACTATTCCATCTCTAGGATTAGGAGACATAATAATTTTTATAAATTCATCACGAATTCTTTCAAGAGAAATATTTGCTATTAAATGTGAATTTTTATAAATACTATTTAAAGTTTCAGCTTCAATAATAAAATCTATTTCAAGCGAAATACGAATAGCGCGAAGCATACGCAGAGCGTCTTCGTTAAACCTTTCGTCCGGATTCCCTACTGTTCTCAATACTTTATTGTTTATGTCCTTTAATCCTTCAAAATTGTCCTTTATAACGGACATACTTTCAAAAGGACGAAAAGCTAAAGCATTTATAGTAAAATCTCGTCTCTTAAGGTCATCATCTATATTATCGCTAAACTTTACCTCTTCCGGCCGTCTAAAATCTTTATACTCTCCTTCAATTCTATAAGGAGTAACTTCTATAATCTCGTATTTTGTTTCACCCACCTTTGCTAAAGCTTCGTCGGGCAAGTGTTTAACATTATCTCCTATTGTGCCACGTGAAACATCATTATTTAAGACTTTTTCTGTTTCATATGGAACACCCTCCTTCGCTACGCTTCGGACGGGCACGCAAACACCAACGGTACCGAAATTATTCTCATAAATAGTTTTTTCAAACAATTTAACTATCTCTTCTGGAGTAGCATTAGTAGTAACATCCCAATCTTTAGGATTTCTTCCAATAATCAGATCACGTACGCATCCACCAACTAAAAAAGCCTCGAAACCTGCTTTTTCGAGAGTTTCGGTTACATGTGTAACTTCTTTTGGAATTTTACTTATTAAATTTTTAGTATTTAGTTCCATTTTATGGAATTTGTGCGGTGTAGGAGAATCGGCTACGACATAGCCAGGTGCTTTTCGATCTATCTGCGACAGGTAACGAAAAGCCTTTCTCATCTCCTTCGCAGACAAAGCAGTTTGTTTGCTCCACCTTACTTTGTGCGGTGTAGGAGAATCGAACTCCTGTCTCATCCTTGGCAAGGACGTGTTCTACCACTAAACCAACACCGCGTTACTTTTAAACGTTATTCACAAAATTAAATAACTAAAATATTATAATACTTTCTTGGTTAAAATGCAATTTAGAAATAATCTTTATTTATAAAGAGATTTGTAATATAAATAAAATAATGCAATAATATATTTGTTATTTGCACCTGTGGTGAAATGGATATCACAACGGTCTTCGGAACCGTTATTGAGGGTTCGAATCCTTCCGGGTGCACAAAAAAGCAAACTGCTTTGCTTTTGGAAGGGTTCGAAAGGTTTTTCTTTATTGAGTTTAAGAAATAGAAAAACACCTGGCTATGTCGTAGCCGAATCCTTCCGGGTGCACAAAAAAGTAAATGGGATTTGTCCTTTTATATTTTAAAAAATCTTTATTTATAAACAGTATTTTCATAAAAACCCTGCCTGACGGTAGGCAGGTGTGGATAAGTATGTTTATATTGTTTATAAAGGACAGTGTTTAAGGTGTCTTTTTTGACTTTTAAAAATACAAAAAGCTTGTAAAATAAGGGTTTTTTATAAAATTTAGTAAAATATTACTTTATTCACAATATGCCTAAGGTTTTTACTTCTAAAACTCAAAAAATAGGGGAAATAGGTGAAAATATAGCTGTAAAGTTTCTCATGAAACAAGGTTTTGCTATCTTAGAACGTAATTATACTAAGAAATGGGGTGAAATCGATATTATTGCTAAAAAAGATAATAAAATATACTTTATTGAGGTTAAATCTGTTTCTCGAAACTTGATAAACGTTTCACAAGAAACTTTAGATAGCTATAAACCTGAAGATAATATGCACCCTTGGAAGCTGAAACGGATGTCTAGGACTATTCAAACGTATCTACTCGCTCATAAAGAGTATGATGAATACGAATGGCAAATTGACTTGATAACTGTCTTTTTAGATCTAATAGACAAAAAGGCAAAGGTTAAAAGAATAGAAGATATTATTTTATAGTTTGTGCGGGATAGGGGAATCGAACTCCTAACCACAGTTTGGAAAACTGTTATTTTACCATTAAACTAATCCCGCCTTCACTGAAGTTTCGGCGGGCAGGCCCGCTTTCTTCATTTAATTATAATATCAAATTCTATAAAAAATTCAATATTAATGTCGGGCTGCCGCGAATCGAACGCGGTCTAAACGCTCCCAAAGCGCTTGTACTACCGGTATACTACAGCCCGAATAAAAGTTATTATAGCACTTTAAATTTAAATATCAATAAACTTTAAATAATACTTGCAATTTATTTGCAATTAGTTTAATCTAATAATATGAATACAATATATATTTACTCTTTTTTGAGTGTATTAGTAGTGAGCTTGGTTTCTTTTGTTGGTGTTTTTACTTTATCTTTAAGGACCGAAGTTTTGAAAAAATACTTAACTTTATTTATAAGTCTCGCTATCGGGGCTTTATTAGGTGACGTCTTTATCCATATTATTCCTGAGTCATTCGAGGGTGGGTCACGCGCCCTTGTAAGTATTCTATTTATCGTTGGCATATTTGGATTCTTCATATTAGAGAAATACTTGCATTGGCATCATCACGAAGACGACAGTAATGAAGAAAATCATATTCATCCAGTAGGGAAGTTAGTTTTAGTTTCAGACGGAATGCATAATTTCTTGGACGGTATAATAATCGGAGCGAGTTTCTTGGTTAGCATCCCAGTAGGCATAGCGACTACTATCGCTGTAATTTTACACGAAATACCTCAAGAAATAGGTGATTTTGCAGTTTTAATCCATAGTGGATACGATAAAGTCAAAGCGCTTTGGCTTAATTTCGCTTCAGCTGTTCTCGCTTTCTTAGGCTTAGGAGTAGCTTTCATATTAGGAGAATTTAGTGAACATTTAGCAGAATATATAATTCCTATCGCTGGAGGAGGGTTTATTTATATAGCTTTAGCTGACCTTATTCCAGAACTACAAAAAAGTAAAAAAGGCGGAGACTTCTTTACTCAAGTTATTTTCTTTATTATCGGAGTAGGGATTATGCTCGCTTTAACTTTAATCGAGCACTAAAGAAAAACCATAAATATTTTTAGACTTGCGGAGGCTGGCGAGCCGAGCACAGTAATTTTCTAGCAAGAAAATATACGTGTCTAAAAATATTTATGGTTTTTTGCTAAGTTTTTAATAGGTTTTTAATCAGCCCAAGAGTTATCGAAGCCTGGATTTTTAGCTCCGCGTACTTCGAAGTGCAGGTGAGGGCCAGTAGAACGTCCTGTATTTCCGACGTAACCTATGATTTCACCTTGTTTAACTTGATCGCCGACTGAAACAGCAATCTTGGATTGGTGAGCATAGAAAGTTTGAGTTCCGTTAGGGTGAGAAATGATTACCAAGTTACCAAAAGCTCCATTCCAACCATATTTCGCAAAGATAACCTTACCAGAAGCCGAAGCAACAATAGGAGTTCCAGACTTACCACAACTCATATCAACTGCGTAACGATCGTGCTTACCTTGAGTCAAACGACAAGGAATAGGTTTCACAAAACCGCCAGTACTATTAGAATTATCAGCACTATAGTAGTTATTAGGGAAAGAACCACCTGTTTTTACGTTTACATTCACAACAGAAGTCTTCTTTTTAGAAACGACAGTTTTCTTTTCAGGTTCTTTTAATTCTGCGCCTGGAATAATGATCTCATCACCGATTTTCAACACAGATTTTTCGTCTAAATCATTAAAAGAGTATATATCTCCAACAGAAACATCATATAATTTAGCTATATTTTTGATAGTATCACCTTTTTTCACTGTATGTTTCACACCGTCTACAGGTAAAATAATCAAAGTATCTCCGACTGTTAGCTTCTCACCCTTTTTAAGGTCGTTAGTCCAAAGGATAGTATTAGGAGAAACTTTAAAAAGCTTTGCGATAGTTTGAACAGTATCTCCAGAACGAACTACATAAATACTTATCTCTTCATAAGAAGCGTCAGGGTCTTCGGTATCGCCAGAAACGATAGAAGGCCCCGCAGAAACAGAAAGAGCGTCCCCGCTAATATTAACAGGTGCGCCCTCATCTAAACTTTCTTTATTATTAGAAGACAAACTAGAAACGTTAGCTTCAAGAATAGTCATATTTTGAGAATTTGAGATCGTTTCACTTCCATTTTTAGCAAAAACTTCACCACTCAAAAGATCCCCAAGGAAACCAGCCTTTGCATTTTGAGGCATAACCAAAAACCCCAAGAGAAGGGTAGAAGTGGTCAAAAAGCGGGATATTTTAATAGTATTTTTTATAAAACAAATGATTATTCGCTATAAACTAGTCCTATCCCTTATATTTAAAGGATAGATTTACAATAGACTAATTGTAATTTAAAAAATTTAAGCGAATGTTACTGTCGTTGCGGTATTCAGCCAATAAGGTACTTGCTTCCGGGTCCGTATATATTAAGGGTAGCAAATGAGCCGGTTTAGTCAACCCTTTTAGAGGTAGTTTGTGGAAAAAGTAAAACCAATAATTAAATAACCCTTATATAACAACGTCAATATAAAATATTGACATTACAATACTAATATGCTATAATTTATATTATGAGGTGTGCTATAAGTTCAATTCTTATTCACGACTGATTCCTTAGCGTGGCGGGAAGTCCATGTATAATTTTGTACCTTTAAAACTTAATAAGTTGAAAAGAGTATTTTTTTTAGTGCTTTACGTAATGCTAGGCATTATTTGCACACAAATCAAAGGGCAAGGTTCAGCCCTTAAAAATGAACCGGTAGTTTTCTCACAAGATTCCACAGGTGGTTTCACTACAATCAGAAGTGGAGAGACGGTCTATGACATTTCTGAATATTATTACGGAAATGGTGAGGACTGGAGATGGATTGTGTTAAAAAATCCTTTTTTACAAGGAAAAGGGAGAGTTTGGCAAGATTCCATTTCAAAAAAGTGGTATTGCAAGATTTTTCCCGGAGAAAAATTGCATCTTCCGAAAATTCCTCGTCTAACACTAGGAATAAGCAAGGACACGATTCAGAACATTACCAACCCACCAACAATGCAAAAAGGTTGGAAGATTTATGATCATCCATACTTATTACTGGCTTTATTTTGCATATGTTTCCTTATTATGATTTTATTAATAAAACATAACTTAAGAAAAAATAAGGAAAAAAATATCGACCCAGTAACAGCCGGACCTCCGCAAGTTCCAGGAGGAATTAATGACGAGCAAGCTTTCGGAAGATACGAAAATTACGCTCATCATAGATTTCCTCAGGCTGAAAATATCCTTATAAAAAACATAAGGAAAGGCACGTTGTCAGGGCCGGCAGTGGTTCATTATGGTAAAAGTTTCCATAACGAAACCAAAAAAATAAATTTGAAAAATGAGCAAGCCTATGCAGGAGAAATCCTAGTAGACAATAAAGAATATACCGTTTATTTTTTACAAGGTTGTGGCAACGACGCCAGGGCCGGCAACTTTATGACCGGTAAAGAGTTAGTTTTTACTTTGGAAAAAGAACTTACTAATCCAAAAGAAAAATTGCAAGATCTGCCGGTTAACAAAGATGAACCAGTTTTACAGGATTCACCTTCTAACCCCAAGAAAGGAAAGCCTGCAAAAGAATTGCATAACGAAGAAGCTGTAAACAAATTTCTTTCGATTGTAGAAACAGCAATCGAAGAAAATGGTCCAAGCCATAAAATTACATTGGAAATGACCGGTGAAGGTGAACTTAGGTTCAGTCTTGAACCAAGGTTTACAAAACAAAAAAACGGTGAGGGGAATTAAATAACCTCACCGATGTGCCCCGCGACGAAGTCGCGGGGCATTTTATTTTGTCTTTTTATTTTTAATATTGATATAATTAAAATATGGAAAATAAACCTAATAAAACTTCAAAACCTGCTCCACAAGAAAAAAATAAAAAAGAACCTAACTATTACAAAAAGATAAATCAAATTGCTAGATTATTAGAAAATCAAAAAATCTCTCAAATTGTAGTCCATGGAGGAAAAAGAGAATCAAAAGAAGGAGAAGATGATAAATGGAAAATATCAACAGATTTAGATGCTGAAAGTGCTGTAATTTTATTTAATTTATTTAATAAAAAACCCTTAGAACAAATTTATAAAGAAGGGGCTAGAACTTCTATCATACCTAAAGATAATACAGCAGAAGATTTAGAAAAAATAGAAAATGAAGATGGTCTTACATTATTTATAGATACTGGTAATAAATGGCTTGAAATAGAAAAACAAAATAAAAAAATATATATTGATCATCACGGGAAAGGTAGAGGCCCTAATACTTCAGCAACCAAGATGGTATATGATTTACTTAAAAAGCAAAATCCAAAAATAGAAGAGGAAAACCCTTGGCTTTTTAAATATGTAAAAGGGGTTAATGATTTTGATAATTTAAATTATTTAAATAGAGAATATTTTAATAAAGAACATTTTGAACAAGTTTGGCCTTATACTTTAAATCACATAGCTTCTCAAATGAAAGCTAGCGATTTAATGAATTTATTTAATTCTGGAATAATTACTGATTTTTCTAAAAGTATTAAAGGCCTTTTAAATGAAGAAATAGAATTAGAGAAATTAAATCAAGATTATAGTACCGAAATTAGAAAAATTAAATTTGGAAATATTACCTTAAAAAATGGTAAAACTATTAATGAACAAATATCAACAGAAACTTCAAAAAATATAGTAGAAAATAATGTTAAAAAAACTACTACTGGAATCGAAAACGCTGATAAATTTGAAACAGGTTTATTAGGCAAGGTAGTATTTAACGACAATAAAAGAATCGAAAATAAAAACACAAACGGATATCATAAAAACATAATTCCTAATCATTTAGCTTTTATAGGAACTAAAGCTTTAGGATATAATACTTATATAGCTTGGAATGAAAAAGATAAAAACTTTTTTATAAATTCAAACGAAGAAGGTTTAGGAGAAATTATAAAAAAACTTAATGAAGCCGATCCTGATTGCGCGCTCGACGTTAGGGGAGTTATGGTCTTCGGAACAATAAAAAACTTAACAAAAGAACAATTTAAAAAAATCTTAGGACTAAATGAGAAAATAGGTAACGAAAAAATTAAAACAAATAAAAACTTAACTGAAAACGAAATCAAGATCCAAAAAAATAATGAAGAAATAGCTGAATTAGATAAAAAAATAAATGAATTAAATAAAGAAATCGAAAATATGGATACAGAGATAGCTAAATTACAAGCTATGATTTTAGCCTTACCAGACGATGAGCCTGAACCTAATTTAACCGATGATTCGAAAACAACAAAAGAAAATCAAACCAACGAACCTGAAAAAATAAATATTGATGAAAATCGCACAGAAGAAAACTCAATTTATGTTGAGGATTTTGAAATTACAAATTTAATAAAAGAAGCCGAAGAAAAAGTTCAAAAATCAAAAACTGAAAGGGAGGAAAATATTAAAAAATTAGAAGAAGAGGTAAAAAACTTTAAAGGAGATCATATTAAAACTCTTGAAAAGAAAACTCAATTACAATCTACAAAATATTCGCATCAATTAAAGACAGAAACTAATAATAAATTATTAAATTACATTAAAAATGCTGAAAATGAAATAGAGAAAAATTTTCAAAAAGCACTCGAGCATAGATCTAAATCCTTAGAGGATTTAATTAAAAACAAATTAGATGAAAAATTTAAAGAAAAATACAAACAAAGCATAGAGGACACTTTTCTATTACATATAAAAAAGACTAAAGATATACAAAAAAACTTTATAAAAGATACAATAAAGAGAATTGATTAAACCTTTGTGTATTTTTGATTTGGGGTTATAATTATATAAAATGAAAGATACTACAATTCATAAAATTGAAGAGATTTATGACGAAGCTTTAATGAAACTAAAAGAGCTCGAAACTTTGCAAAACAAGATAATTAAAGATACTTTAAGAAAACTCGAAAAAGAAAAAATAAAACAATTACAAAAACAATTAGAAAATAATTAATATGGCTAAAAGAAAAGAACAAAATCCTTTTGACGAACAATCACAATCTAGCAGAAAAGGACATAATAAAGAACAAAAACTAAAATTCTCTTTAAATGATTTTAAAAAATTACCTAAAGAAAAACAAATAGAAATTGCAAAAAAGCAAGCAAATTCAGAAGAGGGATTCGCGCATCCTTATATTTTAGATATATATAATGAATCTATTGTAGGAGATATAGGTTCCACAGGTAAATCAAGTAGTTATAAAAAAGCACCTAAACCTGATGCAAATGGAAATACAGAAAAAACACCAAATAATAAAAATGAAATTAAAGACTTAAATCAATTAGCAACTTTTAAGGGGGATTTTCCTGAATCTGCTCCAGTTAACAAAAAAGCACAAGAAATCAAAGATAAACGAAAAAAAAATGCAGAAGCTAGAAACACTGCTATAAAGAAAGCAGGGAATTTAGATCCGAAAGAAGGAGAAGACACAATGCAAAACGCATTAGCAGGAGTAGTAAAAAAAGAAGAAGCAATTATAGCAACAACAAAAGAGCAAGTAGATAATGCAAGAGCGATCGATGAAACTCCAACACAAGAAAATGAAGAAACAATAAATACAACCGAAACCAAGCAACCCACTAAGGCTGAAATGCTAGCTCAATTACAAGAAATTCAAAAACAACAGCAACAAAACGCCGAAGAAGTAGCAAAACTTAAAGAAGAAAAAGCTCGACGTGAAAAAGAAATAGAAAAAATAAAAAATACTGAAGACGCTAGTTTAGAAGATGAAGAAGAATTACTTCAACCTATAGATTTAGAAGACGATGGAATTGTTAAACCTATCAATTTAGAAGATGATGAAAGTAAAAATTCTAAAGAAATAAAACAAAAAGTTAACAACAAAACTTTAGAGATATCTAAGGTGAGAGAATTAGTTGATATAAAAATTGGAAGTGTTTCAGCTGCTGAGGGTAGGGAATTAACAATTCAAGAACAAGCTGACATAACAAGGGAAATATACTTACAAGAGCTAGAAGCTTTCAATAAAGCGAAGGCTGAAAAAATGGGTATATTTAAAAAGGCTTTAATAAAGACTGAAAATTGGTGGCTTGGAATTGATAACGATGGAAATAAAGTAGAACAAAGCTTAACTTCAAGAGCGGGTAAAGTTGCACTTGCTACAGCGATAACAAGCGTAGGGGCATTCATGACTGGAGACGTTTCACGTCTAATTAGTAGAGTAGGATATGCTACAGGAATTAGTACTGTTATAAACACAGCATTAACAAGCAACAAAGTTCAAGAAATATTAAAAAGATTTTCAAAAACAAAAACTGAAAATACTGAAGAAGAGGAGGATAAAAAATTAATTCAAAAAATATTTAATAAAAAAAATACAATTCAAGGAATTATAAGCGGAGCTGCTATAGGTACAACTTTTATGCTTTCTGGTGGAATTATGGCTATTGTTACAGGAGGAGGTATAATCTGTAGAAAATTGATTAATCACTATATTGATGAAAAAACCAATAAAATAAGAAATAGACCGAAAGACGAAATACTTATTGAAAATGATTTTGACATAAATACTTTTATTAATGAATTAAATTTGCATGAACAATCAGAGATAAAATTTGCTAAATTTATAAAAAACGGAGAAAGAATAAAAAGCCTGCTAAATACAAGCCTATCTATCGGGATTGGAATTACCTCTTTAGAAGTAGGATTACACAAAGAAATCGACAACGAAACCTTAGAGGTAAAATCAGTGGAAAATCATGTAAATAATGAGGAGGGAAATATTTCAGAAGAAACAACTGGAAAAAGCTGGTGGGGGAAAGCATTAGATAAAATAAAATCTTTTAGTCAAGGGGATACAGACCAAGAAACAACTAAAGTTGATCGAACTTTATTAGATAAAGACCAAAAACCAATTTTAGAAGATACTAAAGCAGAAGGAGATAAAATTGATATTAAAACTATAAAACCTGAATCTATAATAGACAGTCAAAAAAACTTAGGGGAAACTTATGTTTATCGTAGTTTAATAAGGTCAGATAGTGAATTAGCGGAAAAGCTTGCTAAATATCAAGGATTGAATCTTGATAAGGTTGATGATGATCGCTATATGGCGAATTATCTAAAAAAATTAGCTATAAAGTTAGGCAGAATGGACAATGAAGGTCACGAGATTCGCTACAACCAAAAAGCTATTGGTGATATAAGCTTAAAATTAGATGTTGATAAAGATGGAAAATTAATTTCATACGAAATAGATAAAGAGGGGGTGGTTAAAGATGTGCATCACGAAGGTGACAGCTTTGAAAAAGATTTAGAAGATTATGAGGAATCTAAATTACAAAAAACTTATTCAAAGATAAATGAAGCTTACGAAAAAAACGAAGGCTTAGTTAAACCTGAGAGGATAGTTTCTACTGAGGATGATCCTTTTTCAAATAGTTATCTCAACGAAGATGATAGCCGAGAATACTTCGAAAACCAATACACTAGTGGTAAAGTAGTTAAACCCGATGAAATTGATGATGATAATATAGTAGCTCCAGAAAAAATAAATAATACTTACAAACTTGAAGATATAAAAGATTCTCAAGACTGGGCAAAATTAAAAGATTCTAATTTGAAAGATTTTTTTGATATAGGTAAAGTAAATATGAATGAAGAGCAAATTAAAATTGCTGAATCTTTAAGAGCTTTTTATAAACAGGCTCTAGAAATTAGTAATAATGACGAAGATTTTCAAGACTTTGTACGCAATAATCCAAAACTCACGATTGGAGAAGCGACTGCATTATACAAAGATGTTATCGAAAACGGAGATTTTGCAGATGATTTGAAAGAAAAATATCATTTTTATGACTGGAAAGACAGCTTAAGTAGAGTAGAAGTTAAAAGTGAAACAATGAAAGAAATGGAGAAAATCGCTAAAGATAACTTCAAAGGGAAGTTTAGTCAAAGTGAATTGAAATCAGTAAATAGATTTTATGAAAAGAATTTAAGTTTGATAATTAAAGAGGACAGAGATGCTTGGTACGAATACAAAGATCAAAGTGCCTCTGATTATTTAAAAACTTACAAAGATGATCACGATGATTTCACAAATTTCTTAAGAGATTTAAAAAAGGTAACAGGATTAAAACCAAACAATGGATTCTTAGGATTAGGACATAAAGAGCAAATTGATGAATATATAATGCGTGCAACAATGAAAGCAAAATTAGACGGAAGACTTGATGAGATTAATTTATTTAAAAAAACTACGATAATTGAAGAAAATCAAAATGACGCAGAAAATTACGAAGATTACAGACCTTATGATCCAAGTAAAAATACAGAAAACTCATTAAAACCTTCCAAAGTAGAAAACATAAAAACAGAAGTTAAAAATGAAACAGAGGATTACAACGAATATAAACCTTATGATCCGAGTAAAAATACAGAAAACTCATTAAAACCTTCTAAAGCAGAAAACATAAAAACAGAAGTTAAAAATGAAACAGAGGATTACAACGAATATAAACCTTATGATCCAAGTAAAAATAAAGGGGGTGATGATTTATATAGACAAAATTAATTATTAACTAACTATCCTTCTACGCATAAAGCTACAAAGGACAAGAAAATATGAATACACAACAACAAGAAGTACGCGAAGATATAATAACTTTATTTAATATAAAGGATCTTCCAGAAGATAAACAAGAAGAAACTATTAATAGAATCGGAACTATTATTTTCCAAAACGTATTGATGAGAACTCTACCGATGCTAAATGAAGAAGATTTAGCAAAATACGAAGAATTATTAGAAAAAAATTCTTCACCGGAAGACTTGATGGATTTCTTTGGAGATCGTATTCCGACTTTCTTAGAAATAGTAAAAGAGGAATCAATAAGTTTTAGAGAAAAAGCAGGGGAATTGTTTAAAAAATAAAAATAGCAATTAAAAAAAGGGTTGGCATAAGTCAACCCTTTTTGATTACCTAGCTTCAACTAGGATTTTTACTTTATTTTTTTACCTTTAACTGGAACTCTTGGGAAGTCTTGTTGCTCCATACTAAATTTATTAAAGTATGAAAAAACTTGTTTACCTTTTGTCTCTACTTGGAAATACTCATTTCCAAATTTAACTACATTAGGTATCCCTTGATACTCCTTCGTAACAAGGACAAAAGCCGTGTCTGCTGAATTTTTAAAAGTTAAAAACTTTCCATCTTCTTTTGCGTTGTACGCTTCCTCAAAATAAACCTTGACTAAATCTATTTTTTTCGTATCAGCAGAAATAGTGAACTCTTTTAAAGTTCCTGGGGTTGACATTGGGATAATTAAAGAAGCTTTATTGAAGCTACTCAAACTCAAGGTTCCGTCATTTAAGACAGTGTATGAATTTTCTTTTTTCACCATAGGATGAAGCTCAATTTCCACAGAATCTGGTGAAAAGAACTGTAATCTTTTCAGAGAATCGGGTGGAAAGTTAAACTCTTCCATCAAGCTCAAGGAAAATTTTTGAAGATTCAATACTTCTTTTTTTTGAAGATTTTTAGTTGAACCACAAGATGAAAAAATAAATGCCAAAACTAGAGAAAAAAATAAATATTTCATGATTAATTAAATTTTATGGTTATTCCTGGACTTAGGCAGATAAATACAAAAATCACCATAAAATTTATTTCTAAAGAACAATATCTATATATTATAGCATACTTTATACCCATTTGTCAACCCTGTCAGTCACGACTGACAGGGCAAAGTTTTTTATAAAATAGGACTAAAATCTAATTCCTAGAGACTAGTTAATAACTATGTTAAGATTAGATAATGCAACATTTAGAAGGACTAAATCCTATGCAAAGAGAAGCCGCTATACACAAAGACGGGCCTTTACTCATAGTAGCAGGAGCAGGCGCAGGAAAAACTAAGACTATTACTCACCGAATAGTGAACCTAATCAAAGAAGGAGTATCTCCAGATGCTATTTTAGCCGTAACTTTTACGAATAAAGCTGCCAAGGAAATGCGAGAAAGAATATTAAAAGAAATAGAGAAAAGTGCCCGTGGGCAAAATACTATACCTTTCGTGGCGACTTTTCATTCACTCGGAGTATATATAATTAAAGAAAATGCGAGTTTATTAGGACTTACCAAGCATTTTAGCATTCTAGACGAATCTGATTCTATATCTATCATCAAAGAGTCTTTAAAAGAATTAAATCTCGATCCAAAAGAATACGAACCTAAAAAAATCAAAGGTATTATTTCTAGAGAAAAAGGTAAATTTACAAAATTAGAAGACTTTAAAGAAAGAGCAGAAAATTTTAATGAATATTTAAACCAAGTTGCAGGACGCGTTTGGGATCTTTATGAAAAGAAAAAGAATAAAGAAAATGCTTTAGATTTCGATGATTTACTCGCGAAAGCAACTCATTTACTTAAAACTAATGAAAATATTAGGCGTATTTACCAAGAAAGATGGCAATATATTCATATCGACGAGTATCAAGATACGAATGAAACTCAATACATAATGAGTAAACTTCTCGCTGAGAATCATAAAAATATTTGCGTAGTGGGGGATGCAGATCAAAATATTTATTCTTGGCGCGGAGCAAATTTAAAAAATATTTTAAATTTTGAGAGAGATTATAAAAATGCAAAAATAATTATACTCGAAGAAAATTATCGTTCCACTCAAAATATCCTAGAAGCAGCGAACGAAGTAATAAAGAAAAATCAATTCCGTCCAGAAAAAAATCTTTTTACTAAAAATGAAAAAGGAGAAAATATTTCTCTATACGAAGCAAGTGATGAAATCGACGAAGCCGAATTCGTAGCAAATAAAATTTTAGAACTAATGGACAAGGGAGAAAGAGATAATCTGTCTAAATTAGCTATATTATATAGAGCTAATTTTCAATCTCGTGTCCTTGAGGAAGCTTTATTACGCTACAATATACCTTATCAAGTTTTAGGAATAAAATTCTTTGAACGTAAAGAGATAAAGGACACGCTAGCCTATCTAAGAGCAGCATTAAATCCTAAAAGTTTGTCCGATATAAAAAGAATTATAAATTTTCCTGCACGAGGTATCGGTAAAGCAACCCTTGCAAAAATCTTTGCAGAAGAAGTAAATACTCTTCCTATCAAAACTCAAATTAAAATAAATAATTTTTATGAAATTTTAGAAAAAATAAAAGAAAAAATTCAAACAGAAAAAGTTTCAGAAATTATAAAACACACAGTCAAAATAACCGGTATCGAAAGAGAGTTATTAGAAGGAGGAGAAGAAGAATTAGAAAGATTAGAAAATATTAAAGAACTCGCAACCCTTGCTTTGAAATATGATAATTTAGAAAATGGACTTGGAGTAGAAAAATTGCTTGAAGACGCAAGTTTAGCTTCAGATCAAGATTCAATAATGATAAATGCTGAAACCCGACTTCGCCAAGGCTACGACGGGCAAGAAAAAATAAAAAAAGATGGAGTAAAACTTATGACTGTGCACGCTGCAAAAGGGCTTGAATTTAAATACGTATTTATTACTGGTCTCGAAGACGGGCTTTTTCCTCATGAAAGATTAGGTGACAAGAAAAACGGAGAAGATAGTGAAGAAGAAAGAAGATTATTTTACGTAGCTCTCACTCGTGCTGAGAAAAAACTTTTCCTTTCTTTTGCAACATTTAGAACAATTTTCGGCTCAAGACAAATAAATGCTCCGAGTGAATTTATTTCTGACATACCGCAGGATATAATAGAACGTGAAGGAGAAGAACCAGGAATTAAAACGATTTATATATAGTTAAATAAATTAAATATTTTAAGCATCGTGGGTACCCTGTCTTCTTGACTCCGAGGGCGTAGATGCAGAAATATTTAATTTATTTAAAAAGAAAATGCAAAACAAAAATATAAAATTTCATAAAGCAAAGAAAAGTTTTGGGCAAAATTTTCTCAAATCTGTTTTAGCTTTGAATACAATAGTCGAAGCAGGGAAGGTAAATAAGGAAGACGTTGTACTTGAAATCGGTCCTGGCAAAGGAGCTTTAACTAGCAAGCTTTTAGAAAAAGCAGGAGTTGTAATAGCAATAGAAAAAGACAGGGACTTAATAGAAATATTGGAAGAAAAATTCAAAGAAGAAATAGAAAAAGGTAGATTTATCTTGATAAATAATGATATTTTAGAGTTAAATGTTTCGGAACTAAGTGCGAAAGAAAACTTCATAAAATATAAAATCATAGCGAACATTCCTTATAATATCACTGGGGCAATACTGAAAAAGTTTTTAACTGAGAATATCCAACCGAGCCTAATGGTTCTAATGGTTCAAAACGAAGTAGCTAAAAGGATCGTTGCTAATAACGAAGGAGAAAGCATTTTATCAATTTCAGTCAAAGCTTACGGGCAACCGAAAAATATTATGAAAGTTCAGAAAAAGTATTTCTCTCCAGCTCCAAAAGTAGATTCTGCAATAATTTTAATCGATAATATTAACAAAGATTTATTTACTAAAGAAAACATAAATGAAGAAAAGTTTTGGTCTTTAGTTCATGCTGGTTTTGCTCATAAACGTAAGGTTTTAATAAGTAATTTAAAGAATTTAGATAAAAATAAAGACTGGAAAGAGATTTTCTCAAAACTTAATATAAATGAAAAAATTAGGGCCGAAGAGCTAAAAGTAGAAAATTGGGTAAAATTAACTCAAAGTATTTCTTAATCTCAAAAAAGTTGCTATAATTTAACTATGAAAAAAATTGGTATTTTTATTTTGATATTTTCTATTTTTTCAACCACTTTTTTTATTAGCAATAAATTAAGTGCGCAAGTAACACAACCCTTACCGACGATAGGATTAAAACCAATAAAATCAATCCAAAAACCTGGAGGTAAAGGTTTTTTTGGTGGCTTTATTGTTAGTAAAAAAGTAAAGGAAATAAATTCTCTTGAAAGTGGGGGTTATACTTGTGAATATTCAGAAAATACTATAGAAATAAAAAATAGTATGGGTTCAAATGCCCCAACAAAATATCTAATTGAAAATTATATAATTAGGAAAAACATACATCCTATAAAACAAGGACAAGCAATTATGGGATTTTATAGTGGAACATACGACATAGAATGCATAAAATACAACGAAGATGGTACAGAAAGTAGACAAACAGTAACAGTGAGTAAAATTACAAAATTTTTAACTAGCAGTCATCCTGTTAAATAACAAATCATGAACTTCAATAAAATAAAACCATATTTACCAAGTAAACAATTCCAAAAAATTGCTATATCTTTAATAATTCTAATTGCTTTAGGGTTCGGAATTTTTTATTTATTTGCAAAAGATGAAAAGTTTTCAAGAAACGCCGACCTAGAAATCAACAAGAAAACTGTCAAAGAAGTATTAGAAACTGACACTGATGGAGATGGAGTATTAGATTGGGAAGAAACTCTTTGGGGTACTGATAAAAACAAACAGTACACTTATGAAGGTATTTCTGACCTTGATTATATATCAAACAAAAGATCGGCTTTAAATACAGGAGAAGGAGCAAACGGAGAAGAGATTAAATTAACAGAAACTGATCTTTTTGCAAGAGAATTTTTCGCATCTTATGTAGCATTAAAAGGACAAGAAGGTATTACTGAAGATGATATATTAAATTTTACTAATTCTTTAGGTAAAAATATTTCAAATCAAAATTTGCCAAAAATTTATTCAAAAAAACAAATCAAAATAACCGAAGGAAACAGTAAGGAAAATCAATTAGAATATTATGAATCTATTAGCGCTTTATTTGATCAATATCGTTCAAAATACAGCTTAGGTGATGAGTTGGAAATAATGAGTACAGGTTTAGTAAATTACCAAAATACAGAAAAAGAAGAAAAATACAATGAATTACTATTAATAGGAGAAGGTTATCAAGAATTTGCAAAAGAAGCTAGTAATATACCGACCCCAGTATCATTTGAAGAATATCATTTAGAAATTTTAAACAATGCTCATAATACAGGTCTAGCAATTCTAGAAATGGCAAAAGTCACAGGAGACCCCATCGTTGGCTTAGCAGCAATTAATCTCTACGGCAAATACAGTGATGCTTTGATAGTAGCAGTTGAAAAATTAGAAGATTTTTTTGAATAAGTGTTATAATATAAATACCATAAAAAGTAATGGTAAAATTTTTACAAAAATATTTTAAAAAAGGTATTACCTCAATTTTAATTTTGAGTATTTTTTCTACTATTTTTTTACCACTATCTACTATATATGCACAACAAAATGGAGGATATAATACAGGTGGAGGCTCAGAATTTTTTAACTCTACTTCATCTACAAGTGTAAGTGGTTACCTTACCTCTCTTGGTCCAATTATAGGAGCAGCCTTTCCTTTATGTAAAGAACAAATTCAAACTTTTGGAGTTAAGTCTTTGTTTAAAGGCACAAAGGGACTATTAGCAGAAAAAAATAAATTAAAAGAATCAGCTTCACAGCTTAGTACTTCTACTTTTCAAACTGAAGCAGGAGCTATCCCTATATGGGATGAAGAAGGATGGAAAAAAGCTGTAGAAATTACTGAAAAATTAGGAGAACATGAGACATATTTAAAAAGTTTATCTGAAAATGATACTTGTTTGAAAAGTATAGGTCGTTTAGTTGTAAAAATGTTGCTACAAAAACTAACATTAAGCACAGTAGAATGGATTAATAATGGATATCAAGGAAGTCCTTTCTTTATAGAAAATCCTAGTAAATTTTTTGAAGACATTGCAAAAGAAGAAATCTTAGCATTTCGTTTAAACATAGATCAAAATAATCCTTATGGTAAGAACTTTTTAAGATACGCAATAAAAAGCTTAAATCAGGGAATACAAGAAAACACTAGATATTCCCTTGATGAATTAATTGCACAAACAACTCCAGAATACAATTCTGTAACGTTTAGCAAAAGTTTTAAATTAGGAGGTTGGGCGGCTTGGGATGCATTAACTCAGGTTCCAGCTAATAACCCTTTAGGTTTTAATATTATTGCATCAACTGAATTATCAAAAAAATTAGCAGGTACAAGTCAAAACAAAGCCGAAGAAACTAGAGAAATTTTAGCTCAATCTGGAGGATTTTTAGGAGATTATCAATGTGTTGACCCAAAAGGATTAACAAGAGCGGAAAACCAATCTGCTCTTGCAAAAGGGGACCGGGATGGCCTTTGTAAAAAATGGGAATACAGGACACCTGGTAAAATAGTAGCCGAGTTTGCTACTGGTATAGTTGGCTATCCAAAAGAATCTATATTAAGTGCAAATGATTTGAATACTGCTATTGCCACTATTGCGGATGCAGCTTTAAGTAATTTTGTTTCTGGATTAGCAAATAAAGGTTTAACTGCACTAGGAACAGACGGCATAGATGGTTCATATGTAGAGTCAGCTGATAGTGGATTATACGGAACAACATACTCTCAAGTAGAACTTGATTTTCCTAAGACTTTATCTAATACTAGTTGGTTAAAAGAAAATCCTGATTTTAATATCCGCACAGACTTAACTCAAGCTCTGATAGACGAGCAAAGAATATATCAACAAAGATTAGAAGAAGAAAATAGGGTATTGAATGATTTAATAATGACTGTTTACCAACTTGATTATTGTATTCCTGGACCTCATCCAGACTGGGAAGATGATTCAGACAGAGCATTGAGCGGATTTAAACAATCTATTCCATCAAAAACAGAACAAGACTTTGAAAATCTTACAATTTCAGCAGTTTTAGGTATTGCAAAATCTGCAGCTTATATAGGAGGAGCAGCAATAGGAGCTTCTATTGGTACAGCTGCTTTTCCTGTAATTGGTACAGCAGTAGGTGCTGCAATAGGTGCACTTGTAGGATTTCTAATTGATTTATTTAACACGAAAGAACCAAATGAATTATTAATGATATTTTATGCATCTTTTGTACAATCCACAACCGGGATACATGTATTACAAGATAGTTCAGATACTGATGCATTAATCAACAGCAAAGGAATTGTTGTTAATGCTTTAGATACAATATTTGATAGATATATAAGATTAATACGAAAACACTATAGTGGTGAAATACTACCTTCTATAACTCCTCAAGCTAGAACAGAGTTTAGAAGAGTAGAAGGGTATCGAGAAAAGATGGCAAATAATGAATATCAAAAGAATGTTTTAACAGGAGTAATAAATAGATTAGGTAATCTAAAAGACAAACTAGACTCTTTAGACCCTGAGTCTGCCCCATACTCAGAATACGAAACTTTAATCAATGAATTTGGTAGACTTTCTGCAAGCATGGTTACAGGTAACGACATTGCTACTGTAATTCAAGAGACTCAAGAAGAAGCAAGCCAAATTAAATATATATATGATGATTTATTGACTGGACCTTATGGTTGCGAAGAACATATGGCGAAATTAAATTATCCAGAAAATACTGATAACGGAAAAGTTTTAAGGACTTTACGAGCAACTTATCCTTTTGAAATACTTTACGATTACAATACTCTAAGCGCGGGAGACCCTATACCAAATCCTCCTGATGATTTTGTAACTAAATATAAACTAAAAACACCTACAGAAAGAAAAAGTGCACCTAATCTTATCCCTAGTTATCACGTAGGTCCTTTCTTGGATGAAAAAATGCTAAGTGGTTCAGTAATGATAGAAAAAGCTCCTTCTGGAACTTCAACAACTTCAACAGCATACGGTCCGGGATTCTTAAGCCGTGTAGCTTATGACCATAAAACTGACGAAGGTAATGCTAAAGCCATCTCTTGTAAAGCAAGAGGAAGTGAAAACAAATCTTCGGAAGCAGAAAATGAATTATTGGGTTGTTTAGAAATTAGTGATTTATTTAATAAAGTTTATCGTTGGCCAGCTTTAGTAGGACGAAAGCAAGGTGGAGCATTTGATAATGAAGGAGATAATAATAACCCAAACCGTGATATTTCTTTCGAACAACTAATCGGTATCTATTAGTTATTGCTATCAAAATCAAATATAGAGTATAATAATACTAATGACTAAAAAAATATTTTTATATATTGTATTATTTGCTTTTATATTAATACCTGATTTTTCTTATGCAAAAATAGAAAATGTTTATAGTGAACCTATAACTCCAGGAATCGACAGTGCTACTCTCGTTGGAACTATTTATCAATCCCCAGAAGGTGAAAATTATAATGGAATTTTAGCTGATTTTAAATTTTCTGAAATCTACACAAATGATTGTGCTAAAATCGCACCAACAGTAATTCCACTACCATATACTTTAGACGTACCACAACTTAACCCTGAAGAAACTGGGCTTGGTATAGGGAGCATTAATGTAACTAAAACAATATCTAATCTGAAGCCTGGTACAACATATTATTTCTGTCTTTATGCTACTGAAAATGGAAATAAATCCATTCCTGATTATAGTTTTGTACAGAGTTTTAAAACTAAACCTAGTATAACTTTAAAAGCTGACCCTACCACACTACCTTTAGGATCCAATGTAACAACTTTAACTTGGAACGCAAAAGGTGCAACTTCTTGTACAGCTTCTGATGGTTGGAGTGGTAATAAAAATACATCAGGAACTTTAAAGATTCAAGACCTAAAAAAGAAAACTACATTTAGATTAAATTGTACTAATGGATTAAGAGGGGGAGAAACAGAAACCTTTGTAATAGTTAATATAAATAATAATGAACCTAATTATATTGGTAAAGTCGAAACACTTCCAAACAACAAAACCGAAGAACCTGAATTGGTAGTTGAAGTAACTGATAATAGTGCTAAACTAAAAGGAATTTTAAAATCAACAACTAGTGACAAAAACTATGCTTATTTTAGAATTTCTAAAGTAACAATTCCACCTATTTTCTGTAATGATATTTTCGGATCGAATATGATTGCGGTAACAGCTACTAATCAAGGAGGTCAAAATATCAAAGGGGGTCTAGTAAATAAGGGTGAATTTTCAGGGACAATTTACACTCTTGAACCTGATACTGATTATGCGTATTGTGCAATAGTTTCAAATCACCCCACTATACCTACAGAAATCGAATATGGGCAAGTAATAAGATTTCGAACTAATCCTTGTGTAAATTGTCCTCATACTAATGTTAGAACTTTAAATCCAACTAAAGTCGGTATTAATTCTGCGATTCTACAAGGTAATTATAACTCAACAAGGAATATAAAAGTTTGGTTTGAGTATAGATTAAAGTTTGGGGGTAGTGATACACCTACCGGCGAAGGTAGCACTGATACTGGGGGAGATAATGATACGAACTTACCAAGCGGTTTATTATACCCACCAGAAAAAATATTTAAAAATAGAATTTTAGGAATAAATATTAATTATAATTTTACTTTTGGAATCAAATTAATAAAATATTTATCAAAAACAGAAATAGCGAATGCTCTCGATCCAGTACAAGTTAGCAACGAGTGGCATACAATAAAAGACTCAGAAACCACATATAATAAAAAACGTAATTACGGAAGACAACAATTTACTTTGACTGGATTATCTAGAGATACAATTTATCAATATCGTATAGTAGCTGAAACTATTCAAGACAAGATTTTATATCCAAATCCTAACCCAGTTCAAAGATTTGAAGGAGCTATAATAGAATTTAAAACAAAAGCAGTTAATGATGGTACAAACCCTCTTGCTCATTGTTACAACGGTATTCAAGATCTAGGTGAAACTGGAGTAGATACTGGAGGAGGTTGTCCCGGAAAAGCTCCTAGTTGTGATGATGGAATTCAAAACCAAAATGAAACTAGTATAGATCAAGGTGGTGTTTGTAAAGATAAACCTATTGCTAGTTGTACAAATGGAATTCAAGATTTCGGAGAAACTGATGTTGATACGGGAGGTCCTTGCGAAGACCCAGAAGCTCCGGATTGTCCTGAAGAAGAGACTTGTGGTTGTCCTCCTGGCACAATAGGAACTTACCCAGATTGTATACCCCCTTTACCTACTTGTAATGATGGAATACAAAATAACGGCGAGACTGGAATAGATACGGGAGGGTTTTGTGATGAACCAAGTTGCGTAGACGGAATACAAAATCAAAATGAAACAGGAATAGACAGTGGTGGAGTATGTGAAGGAGCACCAGACCCATGTTTTAATGGTATACAAGACGGAGATGAAACCGGAATAGACAAGGGAGGATCTTGTGGTAATGATCCTCGACCAAATAGATGTAAAAATGGTATACAAGACGGGGATGAAACCGGAATAGACAGTGGTGGATCATGTGGTAACAAAGTTACAGTAGACATAAAAGCAAGTCCAATATACGTAGTATCTCCTGGTCAAAGTAATATTTCCTGGACTTCGACTAATGCAGATACTTGCAACGTTACTCACATAAATGCGGAGTCTGTAGTATTAGCAAATATAAATAAACCGAGTGGAGCATTCAAGTCCATAAATTTAAATGCTAATGCTAATAGGACAGTAAAAGTATACAATTATACTGCAACTTGTACTGGCAAAAACGGAAGTGCAACTGATACTGTTTCGGTATTTGCATTTCCAAAATTAGAAACTATCAAAGTAAATTTAAAAGTAGAACCACCTAAAGGTAAAAAAGGTGATATTGCGACTGTTTCCTGGACTTCGACTAATGCTACTTCTTGTGAATCAACTGGGGGAGGAGGTACGGGAACAAGTGGAAGTTTTCAAACTGAAAAATTAGAAAAAAGTGTCAGTTATACAGTTAGATGTGAAAATAAAACAAAAGGAATTTGGGGAGCTAGCACAATATTTATTTATGTAAATCCTGCAAACAACGATTTTACTTTTGAAAATTGTTTCGACAATATTAAAAACGGAACTGAAACAGATATTGATATAGGTCCAAATTGTCCAGACAATAAAGACAAAGTTACAGTAGACATAAAAGCAAAACCTGTATATGTAGAAAACGGAGGAAGAAGTGAAATTTCCTGGACTTCAAAAAATGCAGAATGGTGTATAATCTCAAATTATCAACAAGGTAAAAAAGTTCTTCCTAGTGGAGCATTTTCTTTAATAAATATAACTAGTAATAGAACATATAGTGCTGTATGCGGAGGAGAAAAAGGAGAAGGAAGTGATAGTGTTAATATATTTGTTTATCCTAAATTTACTCAAATAAAAGTAGATTTAGTAGCAGAAAAAAGTATTGTAAATAAAGGTGAAACAACTAGAATTTCCTGGACTTCGACTAATGCTACTTCTTGTGAATCAACTGGGGGAGGAGGTACGGGAACAAGTGGAAGTTTTCAAACTACAACCTTAAATTCAAGTAAAACTTATAGTGTTACTTGTAAAGGTGGACCAAATACTTTACCTGGAAACGATACGCAATTAGTTACAGTTAAATTAAGTAATGATAATAATGGAAGTGGTGGAAATGGTAGTGGAAGTTGTCCGGAAGGCTGGTTGCAAGAAGACAATAGTTGTAAACCTACTTATACTTGCCCAGAAAATACAACTGGAATTTGGCCTAATTGTAAATATAATACAAC